>JANMPW010000187.1:0-1669 GCA_031370065.1 Acidobacteriota bacterium | reverse complement strand
CGCCCGCGGAATGTAATGCAGAGAGCCGCCCGTGGCTAGTGCGATCACGCCGGCATCGCCACGCAGGATTGTCACACTGTTGCGGATGCGCCTACTCGCTCGGGAGGAGCGAGCGCGGCCGCCCGTCCCCTGCCGAAACCCTACCGCCCCGCGTCGGTTCGGTGCCATTTCATCGATGATTCCGTTTACTGCAGGAGTCGGAATGACGGAACGGTCGTTGCGTCCCCCGTGGCGCTGTCGATCATTGAAGCGTAAGCGATCACACTCCCCGACCCGGAGATCACTTTGACCGTGATGCGCGGGTTGATTACTTCATCCGTAAATCCGAGTTGACCGAGGATATCTGTGAATTGGATGAAGCCGAACCCCTGCAGCGGAGCGTTCGTACGGGGGCTGGTCAGGGTGACGCTCACCGAGTTGGCCGACGTTCCCGTCGCCGCGACCTCCACGGTCACTGGCGATCCGGTGGTTTCCTGGATCTGAAGGTTGGTTCGAAAGCTGCGATTCCTCGCCAGTCCGAACAGCGCCAGTCCTGGATCGCCATTTTTGACCTCGTCCGTGTCGCGGGCCGGTTGCACCGCCTGTCCCAGAGTTCCGCCCGTCGAGTCCATCGTGAACGCTCGCGAGATCATCCGCACGGCCGAGGCGTCTCCCGACTTCACGTCGAGGAACAGCGCGCCGGTGCCGCTGGAAAGACCGAAAAGGCTCTGCAGAGGATCGCGCAGCGTGGCCTGCGCGCGAGGGGCAATCGTGAATGCGCTTGCGTTGCGCGGGGCGGCACTCGCCGTGTAGAGGACCGGAGTGACTGTCAAAGGAGTCGCGGCACTGTTGACGATCCAGACATCGCTGCGCCAGCTCGTCTCCAGTGCCCCATCACCGCGGATGATCCCCGGGACGATCAGCTTGCCCGTCGAGGTCAGCGAGGGACGCTTGGTCATCATCACCGTGGTGGGATCATTGGTGAAGTTGTCGACCAGAGAGGCCAGCGCGCCGATGGCACCTGCACCGGTCACTCGCACTTCTCCATAGGCGACCGCGAGCCCGGACGGCAGGAATCTCTGCAGGGTCCGCTGCTCGAACGGCGCGAGGGTAAGGTCGCGCGTCCCCACGTCATTGCCCGAGCCGTCGCGAATGGTCAGGCGGGCAGTCACGGCCGCCCCTCGCACCTCGGTGAACTGCAGATTGGACCGGTAAGCCTCTCCGCCGAGGAGGACCGGCACAATCCCGACATCGCCCTGTGCCACCAGCGAGGCGTTGTCGTAGGCGGGAATCTCCTGCCCGTACGTTCCCTTCCCGTCGCGCCCCGTGGTCCAGACGCGCGCCCATGTGGCCACTGCGCCACCCTCGGGCCTGATATCGAGCGCCCCGAAGCCGCTGTTCTGGCCGAACATCGTGGTGACTGGCGAGGCCAGCGCGAGCATCGGCGCCTTGACCAGGCCACGGATGTTGAGCGAGCCCGTTCCATTGGGATTGCCGAACGGCGTGAGCGTGAAGGATGCGATGTTCGAGAGCAGCTTCGAAGGAAGGTTCGTCAGGAAGACATCGGACGACCAGGTCGATCCGGTCATGCCGCTGAGGTTCGATGCGACGGCCGGCACGACGCGAACGAGTTGCACGTCCACCGCATGAGGTGAGACGCCCCCTTTGGCTCCGGGAGGAGAGCCCAGCG
>JANMPW010000185.1:0-10901 GCA_031370065.1 Acidobacteriota bacterium | reverse complement strand
GGCGCCTTCGGAGGAAAGCTCCTGACGGCGGCGATCCTCTGCTCGATCCTGGGCGCGATGAACGCCCTGATCCTGGCCGGGCCCCGCGCCTATTACCAGATGGCCAAAGACGGGCTCTTCCTCCAACGCGCCGCGCGCGTGCATCCGCGCTGGCGCACGCCGGTCCAGGCGCTCCTGTTCCAGGGGCTATGGTCGGTCTTCCTCGTGCTCTTCATCGGAGGGTTCTCGCAGCTCTTCACGTACGTGATCTTCGGCGGCTGGATCTTCTACGCGCTCGCGGTGGTCTCGGTCGTCGTCCTTCGCCGCAAAGACCCGCAGATGGAGCGGCCCTTCCGCGTGCCCGGCTACCCGCTCGTCCCGCTGCTCTTTGCCGCCGCGGCGCTCGCGCTCGTCGTCTCGACGCTCATTGCCACGCCGCGCGAGTCCGGGATCGGCCTCGCCTTCATCGGGCTCGGCATCCCCGTCTACTACTTGCAGAGGGCCTACCGGCGCCGCGCGGCCTGACGTCCACTGCGGCAGCGGGGGTCGTAGCCTCCCCTCAACTGGCGGCGCCTTGGTTCGCACCCGATTTGGTGGAGGGCCGGGATCGAACCGTCGACCTCCTGAATGCCATTCAGGCGCTCATGCGGCGAGCCTCGGCAGGGTGCAGGAATGCCCGTCCCGCCCGCAGCGTTGCACGCAGGGACTGCATGACGAATCACTGTACGCTAGGCGTATGCCCGGGAGGCATATGAGACGGCGCATCTTCACCCATTGCGTATCGATCCTCCTGGTCGGAGGTCTCGTCGCAATTGCCGCGGACGCAAAACCCCAAAAGGTCATCCTTGCGGTCTCCGGTATGTACTGCGAAAGCTGCGCAACAGGAATCACGGAAATGCTGAAACGCACGGAGGGAGTTCTCGAGGGAAGAGTTAGCTATGAGGCTCGCGAGGCTGTCGTCCACAACGACGCGAGCAAGACCTCTCCCAAGAAGATCGTCGCGGTAATCGAGAAGCTGGGCTACAAGGCGGCGATCAAGAAGTGACGAGCGCGTAGGCGAGCCACGCGAAATAGCCGCCGATCGCGACCAAAGCAACTCCGCTCACCAGTTCCGCGCCTCTCCTCAGCCTCTCGATTCGGGCGAGCCAGGAGCCGACCACGCCGGCGAAAAGGCCCAGGAGCAGGAACGGCAATCCACGGCCGACGCCGTAGGCAACCGACAGCGCCGCTGCGTACGCCGGCCGGCCGATTGCCGCCGCGATCGTGAGAAGCAGGAACAGAGGGCCGGCACCGGTTGTCACTGTCGCGAGCGTATACGCAAGGCCGTAGAGGAAGGCGCCAGGGAGATCGCCGCCCTTCGGGATGCGAGGAGCGGCGATTCGACGCCGAAGCTGCGGCGCGAAGATCGCGGCAGCGCCCGCGGCAACCGAAAAGACCGCGGCGAGAATCGCGAATGGTGCGCTCCACTCGGCGAGTAGCCGGCCAAGGTAAGACGCGGCGACCCCGAGGGCCAGCAGGCTCATCACGACTCCGACGAAAAACGCCAGAGAGAGGGCGACACCGCGCGCCCGCCGGCGCTGCTCCGGCAGCGCATCGACCCTGGAACCTACGTAACCGACAACCCCGACACCTGCCGGGAGGGTGCACGGTCACGTGCTTGTCGAGAGCAGCCCTCCGATGGCGGCGACGAGTAGCGCGACGAGCGGGTAATGCGCGATAGCGTTCGACGCTTGCCCGATGTACTCGAACGGGTTCATCGCCTCACGCCTGGCCGGACGTGAACCCGATCCTCTCGAGCGCGTTCCTCAGCTCGGTCACCTGGACTGACTCTCGTCTCGTAACCGGCCCTGCGCAAGCGTTCCGCGATCGCGGTGGCCTCCAGCACCGCCGTGTCAAAGAGCACCTCGATACGCTGGTCGTGCGCCTGTGCGCGAACCTGCCCCACACCCTCCAGGGCTTTGAGCAGGCGCGCGACGCGCTGTTCGCAGCTCTCACAGTGGAGCCGCTGATCGCCGATGACTTCGAAAGTGATGGATTCAAACATAATCAAGACCTTCCTTCCTGTGTGCTGCGGCTGAAATCTGCGGCGCATGCCCAACCGTCTTGATTGCCTGGAAGAAATAGTCGCCGCGCCCCCACAGAGAATTAATGAAGATCGCCGTCACGCTTGCCGCCATGGCGACCATGCCCCATATCGGATAGATCAACCCCGTGGCGGCCGCCGGAATCCCCAGGCCGTTGAACGAGAACGCGAGGATTACGTTTTGGACGATCTTTCGGTAACTGTAGCGGCTGATCTCGTAGGCATCGATCACGGCTCCAAGCCGCTGGTTGAGGATGATCACGTCCGCCGATTCGATCGCGATGTCGGCTCCGCTCGCAAAGGCGATGCCGACGTCGGCCTGCATCAGGGCCGGGGCGTCGTTGATGCCGTCGCCGACCATCGCCACGCGCGCGCCCTCTTGCAGGTTCCGGATCAGCGTTGCCTTCTCGGCTGGGAGTACCCGCGCGTGCACATCTTCGATGCCAGCGGCATGCGCGAAATGGCGTGCCGCCTGTTCGTTATCGCCGGTGACGAGGCTTGTGCGGATGCCGAGCGCGTGCAGGCGGCACACCGTGTCCGCTGCGTCGGGCCGTAGTGCATCGCCAAGCGCCAAAAGGCCGAGAAGCACGCCTTCCCGTGCAACACCGATGACGGTCAGTCCCTCCGCTTCGAGCTCGCTGATTCGTCCGTCCTGGCCCGCGAGACCTACGCCTTGCGCCGCGAGGAAAGCCGGGCTGCCGACGAGTAGCTTCTTATCCCCATGGCGTGCCCTGACGCCTCGACCGGTAACCGCCTCAAATCCCTGCACCTCGGGAAGCGCGATACTCCGCTTAAACGCTTCCTCCACGACCGCCCGGGCGAGCGGGTGCTCGGAGCCCGCCTCCACGGCCGCTGCGACCGCCAGCAGCTCCGTTTCCGAGCCCGTCACAGGGACGATCTGACGCAAGGCGGGGTGGCCCTCCGTGAGCGTGCCGGTCTTGTCGAAGACTACGCGGGTCACGCGCCGCAGGGCTTGAAAGGCCTCGCCGGTGCGCATCAGCACGCCGCGCTCGGCCGCTTCGCCCGCCCCGCGTACGATCGACAGGGGTGCCGAGATCCCCACCGCGCAGGGATAGCCCATGACCAGCACGCTCAGGCCGGCAAACATCGCCCGCTGGAGGTCGGGGGAGGATCCGCCGACGAGCGGGGCGAGGAGCCAAAAGAGGGTTGCGCCGGCCGCGGTCAGCAGCACGATCGGTGTGTACACGCGGAGCACGCGGTCCACGAGGTGCAACAGGCCGGGCTTCAGAGCCCGGGCGTCTTCCACGCTGCGTATCACTTGCCTGAGAAAACTTTCTTCACCCACCACGGTGACGCGCACGAGGAGCGTGCCGTGGCCGTTTAAGGCGCCACTCAGAGTCCGGTCTCCCGGGCGCTTCTCGATGGGTATGGGTTCGCCGGTGACGAGCGATTCGTCCACGTCCGATTCCCCCGATTCGACCTGGCCGTCAACCGGCACACGCTCTCCCGGGCGGATGCGCACCAAGTCGCCGACGCGCACTTTTTCGAGCAACACCGCTTCTTCTTTGCCATTCTTTACGACGTACGCAACGTCAGGCTCGAGGTCCAGAAGCTTCTTGACCGCCTGCGAGCTGCGGGTTTTCACGATCAACGACAGCCATTCGGAAAAAATGTGATACGTGAGAACCATCACCGCAACCGAAAAGAACGCAACCGTCGGATAGCCCCGAGGGTGGAATGCCAGGCCGATCGCGCCGCCCGCGAGCCCCGCAAACCCCCCGAACTCAACCAGCACGTGCTGGTTGAGGATGCCGCGGCGCAGCGCTGCGGCGGCCATGCGCACGATGTGCAGGCCCACACCAAAGATGAGGAAGACGGCGAGTGCTCCCGCGAGCCACGGGAGGGCAGCACCGAACGCGCCTTGCAATTGAAGGAAGTAGACGCCGGCGCCGAAGACAGCCAGCAGGGCCGAGCCGACAATCGCCCAGCGCAAGCCAAAGCTGCGCAACACCACGAAGGAGAACGCCACGAGGCTCGCGATCGAGAACACGCAGAGCCAAAACCAGCCGCTACCCACCGGGTATCCGGCCAGCCCCATAGCGGCAATGCTCATTGTCAGCCCGGTTAGGAAACGTTTGCGTTCGCGCACCAGTGCGCGCTCTTCTTCCTCGAAAGGACGCAGCTTCCGCGGATCGGAGACGGTGTAGCCGATGTCCTTGAGCGTCTGCAGCAGGTCCTCGGCTCGGGCCACGTTCGGGTCGTACTCGATGAGCGCCTGTTCATGTGTCAGGCTAACGGCAACTTTGTCGACGCCGGGTTTCCTGCCCAGCGCTTTTTCGATCGTGCCGGTGCACAGGGAACAGTGCAGCCCTCCGATGCGTGCCCGGATTCGCCGGCGCCCCGGCAGCTTGGAAGGTTCTTCGCTCCAGAAACGTGGAGCAGATTCAACGGTCGTTGCGGTACTCATAACCTCCGCCGATCTCCTTACCGAACCATTCGGTAGATGATGTCGAGTAACTCGTCGTAAACCTCTTTTCCGCGGCCCGCTTTGATCCCCTCCGTTGCGCATTTCTCCATGTAGCTGCGGACCATGAGCTTCCCGGCGGCGCGCAGCGCCTCCTGCGCCGCCGCGATCTGCTGCAGGATCTGGGCGCAGGGACGGTTCTCGTCGAGCATTCGCTCGATGCCGTCGACTTGCCCCCGAGCGCGCTTCAAGCGCCGGCGCACCTCGGCCTTGCGCTCATCTGTCACGAAGGTCTGGTCTACGGCAGGTAGAAGCGTTCTTGCAGGCATCGTGTTTCTCCTCCGGCAGACTCAAACGTATACTACTGGGGAGTATATTCCAAGCGATTTCTGAGCGGCCCCTGCCGAGTGGCGGCGGTCGCCCGCGTGACCATTTGCCGCCAGTTCTCCAGCCAGTCGCCGTTAGCTCGGAACTACCTCGGAAAGGGCGATCCAGATTCCCGGAAGAAAGGCTAGGCTAGCCGCGCCAATTCGATGCGCGCTGTCACCAGGCATAAGCAATGAGGGTCACGCGCACCTTGCCGGTTCGAATCGCCTCGACCCGGACGAGGTGGACGTCGCCTGGCGAGGTTCTCGAGAGCGCCACTGAAGCACCGTTCTGGCTGGTGACATGGAATCCGCCCCGTGCCCCCAGGCGGTCGACCACCCAGCTCCGGTAGCTCTCCGAGGTGGAGGAGATTTCGAACTGCCAGGACGTCCGTGCTGTGCTCTCCGTTCGCTCGACATTCGATACTTCCACGCTGCTCCCGGCCGGAACCGTCAGCTCTCGGATCTGTCGCGCGAGCTCATCGAACCCTTCTTTCTTCCCTCGATCGCCGCCGCATCCAAAAGCAAAGGCGACCGCCACGACCGCGGCGAGCAGGCGGTTCCCCGGCCTACGGTTTGGCGTCGCGCCCGGCACGGGGAGGGTTCCTGCGGTTTCCGAAGAGCAGGACGCTGACGGTCGTAAAGACGCAGGTAAGCACGACGGTGATCAGTGACCACGCGTTCACACCCGTCAGGAAGAGCAGGACGATCGACGCGCTGGCGCCAAATACCTGGGCCGTCCCGAGCGCGAGGCGGAGCAAGGCCCACCGCCGTTCGGAGGCGGAGACGGTCCCGGGGTCCGGAATCTTGGCGACCACTTCTATATTCGTGTTAGCGAATATTCCGCGATAAAAAAACTCAGCAGCACCCGCCGGACTTTGCCAGCGCCTTGGCTCGGCTCTGGTCGGCCTCGATCTCGGGAACGTCTGTGAAGCAGGTGTCCAAACACGCCAGAAGTGATCTGTGCAGGGTGCCGCCCATCGGCGCGAGCGCGTAAAACCTCCACAGTCCTTCCTGCCGGCTCACGACCAGCCCCGACCTCTTCAGATAAGTCAGGTGACGAGACGCCTTCGGCTGAGGGACACGAAGGATCTTCACGAGGTCGCCGACGCACATCTCCCGCTGCCGGAGCAGATAAAGGATGCGCAGCCGCGTACGGTCCGCGAACGCCTTGAACATCAGATTGGCAGAGGGCCTGGACATATATTCGCTT
The DNA here is from genome assembly GCA_031370065.1 of Acidobacteriota bacterium. Classification (GTDB taxonomy): domain Bacteria; phylum Acidobacteriota; class Thermoanaerobaculia; order UBA5066; family Gp7-AA6; genus DAHUXD01. Next base: position 4,836 of record JANMPW010000185.1, on the reverse strand, counting down.
AGCCGATTATAGTTGGCTGCGCTCGTGACGAAAGGGGCGATGATGAGCGAACGCCTGAGGGTCTTGTTCATCTGTACCGGCAACTCGGCGCGATCTCAAATGGCCGAGGCGCTTCTGCGCCAGCTCTCGCACGGTCAGGTCGAGGTTTTCAGCGCCGGGAGTGAGCCGAGGCCTGAGATTCACCCTCTTGCTCGCCAGGCCGTGCGGGATCTGTTTGGGCTCGAGATGGCCGGTCAGCACCCCAAGCCGCTCGACAGGTTCTTGGACCAGCGCCTCGATTACGTGATTTCAGTCTGCGATCGGGCGGACGCAGCCTGCCCGATCTTCTCGGGCGATACCGAGCGAATCCATTGGCGCTTCGAAGATCCGGCAGCAGTCGAGGGCACGGAAGAAGAGAAGCGCCGCGCGTTCGAGCGGACGGCGAAGGATCTGATGGGAAGAATCCGGATCTGGCTGGCGCTGCCAATCATCTCTTCTCGGATCGGAACCGCGCCAGTTGGCCACGCGATCTAGTCAGCCGGTTCCGCTCAAGCCCGAGGGCTGGCGCCGGTCATTCCGGTCTGGCGCCGAGCCATCGCTGACGGGCTCGGCACCGCGTTCCTGGTCGTCGTCGGCTCGGGGATCATGGGCGAGCGTCTCTCCGGCGGGAACATGGCTCTCGCGTTGCTCGCGAACAGTCTCGCAACGGGAGCCGGGCTGGTCGCAATAATCTTGGGCTTCTCCCCACTCTCGGGCGCTCACCTTAACCCGGTCGTGACGATCTCCGAGGCGTGGCGAGGTTCCCCTGCTTACCTCGCCTGCCAGGTCATCGGGGCGCTCGGCGGAGTTGTCATCGCGCACGTAATCTTTGGGCTCTCCGCCATCACCTTTTCGCAGCATCCTCGCTCCGGCGTGCCGCAGGTGCTGGCCGAGTTCCTGGCGACTTTCGGGTTGCTGTTCGCCATTCGGGGCGCGTCGCGATTTGGCGTTCCCGCCGTCGCGTTGGCAGTGGGTGCCTACATCACTTCCGCGTACTGGTTCACGTCATCCACATCGTTCGCGAACCCGGCCGTGACACTCGCCCGCTCTGTCACCAACACGTTCACGGGTATTCGACCAATCGACGCTCCGGGTTTCGTGGTGGCTCAACTGCTCGGCGCGGCGGCGGCCGCTTGGGTGCTCTCACGACTTACCGACGAGTGAGCGGACTCTCTAGGCGGTCCTGGAGGTCTTACCAGCCGTCGGGCTTTTGGAAGGATCCCCTCTCGTCGGAGAGTTCATCGGCAAATAGGCTTCTCTTTAGCACTTCGACTGGAATCCCCCGGAAGAAGCTGGCGGTCTTCTTGAGCTGGACGCTGTGGCGATCCCGGTGAGGCGTGAACACACCGACTACCTTGCCGACCTCTCGCCTCACGATGCGGACGGCTTCCTTCAGGTCGGAGTCGTTGGAGATCACGGCGGCGGCTTCGAACCGGTTGCGGTGCGCGTCGTGAACAAGGTGCGCGGCCAAGTTGACGTCGGTGCCCTTCTCCTCGGAGCGCAGCACGCGAACCATGGTCGGCCTCATGCCCCGAACCTCGACGCCCTGGGCGGCTAGAGCATTAATCCGTTCGGTAGATGCGAGCTCAGGCATCGTCTTCGGGGCCGTCAGGAAGTGACCCAAGATGATCTCGACGTTGCCGAGCGTCCGAAGAGCCCGCCAGTACCTCATCTGACGCAAGGGCTGATCCGGGTCGCCCACCCGCGCATCCACGCGAGCGGTGAAGTACTTGACACGTTCGACTTCATCTCGTGGGAGAAGCTTGCGGCAGACTTCAAGAAGGTTTAGCCACCTGTACGGAGTCCCGCGGATCATGCCGTTGTAGAGGTTGAACCCGTCGATGTAGACCCAGACCTTCAGGGCAAGCTCCTAAAACAGCAGAGACCGCCCGGAGGCGGTCTCAAGCCCGTACCGTAGCACGGGCGGGGTTACAGACGCATTCTTCATATCCTGCCCGCCCGTGTCAAGCTTGGAGAGGCCCCAGCTCCGAAACCACCCTCTGATCTCTTCTGGAGCCACGACTTGCTGCAAGTGGGTCAGCCCTTGCCTATTCGACCATGAGCAACCGGCATGGGGTCGGATCGACGCTCAGCTGGAGCGGCCGGGAGAGCGACGTGAACGACGCGATTGCCTGACCCGGAGCGAGAGACGGCAGATGCCGCCAAAAGGTCTCGTTGATCCCACCGATGGACTTCTTGAGGCGGGTGACGACGGTCGCGTCGCTAATCTTGTGCAGAATCCAATTGTTGATGAGGCCGAAGACCTCGTCTGGAAGATGTTGTGGTAGTTGAGTGATGAAAACGAGCCCCAGCCATCTCTTGCGCCCGCGCCGGGCGATTCGGGCAACTTGCTGAAATAAGGACTTCCATCTGCTCGATTCGCTGAGCTGAAAGCAACTCGTGCGCCTCCTCGATCAAGATGACTGTGGGTGTTGGCTTCCGACCCACTTCGACGGCCGCCGTGTAGTTCCGCTCCTGCTGGGCCTGCACCCCGCGGAGGAGGTCGGCGATTACCAGGTTCCTGATCTGGGGCGAATCGGTGTCGCTCAAGTCCAGAATGGGTTTGTCACTAAGAGCGGGCTGAGGCAAGACGACCTTTCTGCATGGACAGACTGCCACCAGCGGCAGCCGCTGTGGATTCTGTTGGTACGCGGCTCGCGGCCGGCCTTTGGGCCTCCGTCACCGAGGTCAACCTCCGCCTGTAGCTTGAACTCCTTGTCGGTCTTCCGGTAGCGACCTGTTGCCAGCATGGCCTTCACGATCTCGGCATATCGGCCCTCACGTAGCCTCTCCACGTCCAGCGCGAGATCGACGTCGATGCTTCCGACGTGACGCTCCCCAGCGCCGATAAGTAACAGGTCAGGTACCCATCCGCCAACTACGACGACGCTCTCCGTGAGGAAGGAGCCCAGAACCTGCCCGAGGTCGACGAGGACGCGTCTTGCGGCAGCGACCTCGCGCTCGCCATAGTCGTACCGAGTGCGCGGTTCGGGCGTCACTTAAGACTCACCGCGTTCCACGCTGGGCGAATGCGTTGCTCGAGCACCGCCTGAGCCGCCTCCTCGCCCCGACTGGGGTTATGCCAGAGATCGACGTAGGTCTGCACCGGATCGGTGCACCCGAGTTTCCGCTCGCCCACGTGGGTGTCGCCCTCGAATGCGAGGAACACACCCGTGTCGTTCGGCACGAGAACGACGAGATTCTCGCCGGAGTCGACCTCCTTCGCCTGTGCGCGTTTCGCCAGAGAATTTATGAAAGCAGCTCCGAGATACAGCCACGTCTTCGGCTGCCGAACCTGCGGTGCCTGGCGCTCGGCGGCCGAGAACGCGGCATACGCAGCGAGACCCCCAGCGTCGAGACCCGTTCGGTAAAGAGCCTCTTCGAGATGCGCCCCTCTTAGCAGCGTGAAGAAGGAACGGCGTTGATGACGGTCGAACCGGTAGGCGTCGCGCCACGCGGTGAGCAAGCCCATCGGGTCCTGGACACGGACGCCGCGTTCGTCGGTTCCCGCCACGAACCCCTGTTCACGCAGGTAATGGAGCACTTTGTTGACGAGCCCCAAGCTGACCGGCTCCTCGTTGGAAGGCTTCCAGCACGTCTGCGTTTGAAGGGCGCGCTGCGTCCAGATGCGTCCCGCATGCGCCGGCGTGAGGAGCGCTCGCATCACCCTGGCCGCCGCCGCCGTGCTCAGGTTCGCCGTGTTACGAGGCGGCCGGTGGGCTGGTGGAAGCCCGTTCCTTTCGATACGGAGGAGCCCCGGCACGTCGAGCCAGCAGTTTCCAGAAAGGTCGTACCAGCCCCAACCCGCCTGGCGGCAAACGTCGGCGAGGCGCTGCGAAACGAAAGGGGCGCCGAGAACGTCGACTGCCTTTTCCCCTCTCATGGCGTGGCGCCGTTGCCCCGCCCAGGCTTGAAAGAGGGCTGGTCGTATGTCGCTCTTGAAATGCACGTGTAGCTCGGCACGCCCTTTTCCATGAAGCTTGAGGCTGAGAACCATGTCGGGTTCGTCACGTGCCGATTTAGCGGAACGCTGGCTAAGCCAAGCGATGCCAGAAAGAATCTCGCTGAGCTTGCCGGCCAAAGCCTGTTCCAGGGCTGACCCGGCGAGTCGCCTTTTGTTCACGGAATATAGGCTGTTCACGGTTTCGTGAACATACCATAATTCGTGAACATAAGCCTGCGCTTTATGCGAGCTTCGAGGGACAGAATGGGGATTAGCGAAGCCAAGGGCTACCCTGATTCTACCGCTGCCAAGAAGGCCGGTCTGGCCTCCCGATGCGACACGTGACGCCCGAGTAGGCCAAGGGCGGCCTCCTGTTTCCCATTCAGAGGCCCGCTTGGGTCCCCTCGCCGGGCGTCGAGAATCCCATCCCACGAAGGCGCGCTGCTGCCAAGCCCGCATGACGAACGCTGTACGCGGAGAACGGCTGTAGGACTGGCTAAAGCCGGGCGAAATTCGCTCTTGACTCCACAGGAAATGCTGCTAGTATCCCCCTCCCGGGGATGGGGACAGGAGGCCCAATGAAACCAACGAGCAGGAAGAAGCCCGTTATCGGGCGGCCAGAATCGAGCGCGGCGAACCTGCCGGGAGCCGTTCGCAGGGATCTCGACTCTCGGCTCGCCCGCATTGAAGGTCACGTCTCGGCGATCCGCCGGATGCTCTCGGCGGGCGACGACTGCGACTCGTTGCTCGTTCAGGCGTCCGCGGTTCGGTCCGCCCTGAACGGCGTTCTGGTCGGGTTGATGGAGGCACATCTCGAGTCCTGCATCGTCCCCTGCGCCAAGAGCGGAAAGAGCGACGAGGCCATCGGGCGCTTC
>JANMPW010000170.1:0-2468 GCA_031370065.1 Acidobacteriota bacterium | reverse complement strand
AAAGCGCCGAAGGGCCTGCTCACCTGGTACCGCGAGGACCGGATCATGGTCGTGAACCTGAACGACTGGATGCCGCCCGGCGCGGAGTTCTCGCTCGAGCGCACGGTCTTCGAGGAAGGGGGCAAGCTGACGCTGCATCTGGCACCCGGCTCGTACGATCTGACCGGGCTGCTGGGCGAGTCGTTCGCCGATTCGGAGTAGCTGTCGATTCTCGAGAGGTTGTTCAGGTGCCCCCTCACCCCGACCCTCTCCTGACGCTTTCGCGGTACCACGACCGGCAGAGCGCGGCGCTGCGGACGGAGGCAGATCTCTAGCCGAGCGTCTTGAAGCCCTCGCGCTCGAAGTCGGAATCGAATGCGAAGGCCGTGTCGATGCCGCGCTCGCGCATCACGAGGAAGCTGATCTCGTCCACGAGAGAACAGCGCTTCGTGCCTTTACGCGCCAGGCGTCGCACGGCGGTCTCGTGGAGTCTTCGGTCCACCCAAACGACGTCGAATGCGCTCGACCCTTCTTCGAAATGCAGAGCCACTCGCAACCCATGGCGGCGGTGGAGCAGGGAAAAGGCCTCGACGAGGACGTAGTTGTGCGTGAGGAGCTCGCCCGGGTCGCGCACCGTGTCGAAGAGCGCACGCGCTTGGACGTGACGTTCATCCAGCCGATTCGACAGTGCGACGATTGCGGACGTATCGAGGAAGATCAACGCCGAAATCTTGCCTCGATCGCCTCCGCGAAGGCCTCATCGTGATTTTCGGAAACAGGCTCCAGCCGAGGGTGCCTCGACGCGCCCATCCCGATGAATTTGAACTTGGGCTTGCGCTTCCCGCGGCGATCCGTCCCGAGCGCCCGCGAGAGCGTGTCCCGGACCACAGAAGCCATCGAGGCGCCGCTTTCATACGCGATCTTGCGCAGCGCCGCGTGGGTCTGGTCGTCCAACTGAATCTGGGTGCGCTTCATCGAGGACATCATACCATCATGATGGCATCATGGCGTCCGGCTCTCCTTGTGCGCCCGCAGGACAGCCTCGAGGATCCGGGTCGCAATCGACGAAGCTTCGCCCGGGTCGGCCGCGTTGGGTGCCTCGCCGAGCAGCATGCGCAGGCACGCATCGGCCGAGCGCGCGATGGCCTCGAGGTCGTAGCCGCCTTCGAGCGCGAGGACGATCCGGCCGCCGGCCTGCGTCATCAGTCGCGCCGTCATCTGCGCGTAGCCTTCGGGGGAGACGCGCATCGCGCCCAGAGGATCGCCTTGGGCGGCGTCGAAGCCCGCCGAGACGAGAACGAGGTCGGGCCGGAAGTCGCGTGCGATCGGAAGAAGCACCCGGTCGAAGGCAGTCAAGTACTCGGCGTCGCCCATGCCACCCGGCCAGGGCACGTTGACGGTGAAGCCCCGGCCGGCGCCGCCGCCGACCTCGTCGATCGCCCCGGTCCCCGGGTAGAAGGGAAACTGGTGCGTTGAAAAGTAGAGGACTCTCGGGTCTTCCCAGAACGTGCGCTGCGTGCCGTTGCCGTGGTGGAGATCCCAGTCGACGACGAGGATCCGCTCCACGCCTTTCTGTTGCAGAGCCCGCGCCGCGATCGCGACGTTGTTGAAGAGGCAGAAGCCCATGGCGCGGTCCGCCTCGGCGTGGTGTCCCGGGGGCCGCAGCAGAGCGAGGCCGTTGGCGAGGCGCCCGGCGGCGACCTCTGCGGCCAGATCGACGAGCCCCCCGGCGGCAAGCTTCGCCGCCTGCGCCGACTCGCGGCAGGCGTAGGTGTCGGGGTCGAGCTGCCGGAAGTCTTCGCGGGCCGTCGCCTCGATCAGGGCGACATGCGCCTCGGTGTGGATTCGCCGAAGCTCCTCGCGCGTGGCCTCGCGTGCGGGCACGCGCTGGCAGCGCTGCGCGAGGCCGTGCTCCTGCAACCGCCGCCAGATCGCCGCGAGCCGTCCCGGATGTTCCGGGTGATCGTAGGCAGCTCGATGCGCAAGGAATCGCTCGTCGTAGACGAGCCCGGTCGTCATCGTCCGTCGAGGGCCGCCCGCAGCGCTTCCGGGTCCGACACGGGCGCCTGGCAGGCAAACCCGGTGCAGACGTAGGCCGCAGCTGCTGCGGCTCCCGTACGCCCCTCGGCGAGGGCCGCAAGCGCTGGGATGCCGGCCGCCGATTCGGCGTGCGCGACCACGCGGTTTGAGCGCGGGCTCGCAAAGACCGCGCGGCGCAGGCCCTCGAAGTCCTCCCGGCCCGGCGTGCCCGCGAGAACGATCTCGCGCGGCGGGTCGGACTGGAAGTCCAGGGCGCAGAGAAGGCGGGGAAAGGCGGTCGCCCCTCGCTCGAGGAGCTCGGCGTGGGCCGCGAAGATGGCGTCGGAGCGTTTCCGATACGCCTCGTCGCCCGTGAAGACGGCGAGGCGCAGGAGGTTCATGGCCGCGACGGAATTCGAGGAGGGAGTCGCGGCGTCCCAGCTCTCTTTTGGCCGGAGGATCAACCCGTC
>JANMPW010000156.1:0-1529 GCA_031370065.1 Acidobacteriota bacterium | reverse complement strand
GAAGCGCCGCGCGCCGACGGGCGAGCCGGTGGGCCTCAACGAGAAGGCGAGCGGTGATCCTTCGAGCGGCGTTGTCTACGCGGCGCTCGCCGCCGATGGCACCTTCGCCTTCGTGCCCGGCACCGGGGTCGGCCCGGAACGCTCGATCGTCCTCACGGATCGGACGGGGAAGCCGCGCGCCGTGCCCGCTTCGCCGCGCGCCTACCACTATCCGCGCTTTTCACCGGACGGAAAGCGCCTTGCGGTCACGATCGGCCCCGGCCATGGCAACGGCGACGACGTCTGGACGGTGGATCTCGAGAGCGGCAGCCTGTCGCGTCTGACCTTCGGTGACGGAAACGGCAACTACTATCCGGTCTGGTCCGACGACGGCCGGCGCATCGCCTACAGCTCGGACCGCGCGCACCAGGGCATCTACCTGAAGAACGCGGACGGCACCGGCGAGGAGGAGTCGCTTGAGCGCGATCCGCTGCCGGACATTGCGTCGGATTGGTCGCGTGATGGCAGGACGCTCGCCATTACGCGGGGCTTCCCCTCCACGGACATCTTCACGGTCCCGCTGCAGGATCGCAAGGAGGCGGCGTTCGAGCCGGGCGGTGCCTGTCCCGTGTTCTCGCCGGACGGCCGCTGGATTGCGTACACGACGCAGCTGGTGGGGGGCAGTCCGGGGCAGATCCTCGTCAAGCCCGTGTCGGGCCCGGGTGGCAAGGTGCAGATCACATCCGACCGCGGGGCGTTCCCCGTGTGGACGGACCAGGGCCTCTACTTCCTGGTGGACAAGAAGGTCGTCGCGGTCGAGCTGCAGACCCAGCCCACGTTCCGGGCGGGGCCCCTTCGGGAGCTCTTCGAGATCCCGTTCGACCGGGGCTCGATCCCCCTGCGCAACTACGACGTGACTCGCGACGGGCAGACGTTCGTCTTCGTCACTGGACTCTCGGGTCGTGTGTGGAAACAGGTGAACGTCGTGCTCGACTGGGCAAGCGAGCTCCGGCGGCTCGCTCCGTCGGGGAAGAAGTGATGCCGGGTCCGCGTCCCCCCTGTGGGGGCAGAGGAGAAGAGGTCGTATGACGCTCGCTGCCGGAACGAAGCTCGGCCCTTACGAGATCCTCGCGCCCATCGGGGCGGGTGGGATGGGCGAGGTCTACAAGGCGCGGGATGCGCGGCTCGAACGCACGGTCGCGGTCAAGGTGCTACCGCTGCACCTGTCGTCGAACCCGGAGCTGCGCCAGCGTTTCGAGCGCGAGGCCAAGACGATCTCGCAGCTCTCGCATCCCCACATCTGCGCGCTCTACGACGTCAACCGCGAGGGCGAGACCGAGTACCTCGTCATGGAGTACCTGGAGGGCGAGACGCTGGCGGACCGGCTCGGCAAGGGCCCGCTTCCGGCCGAGCAGCTGCTGAGGTTCGGGATCGAGATCGCCGACGCGCTCGACAAGGCGCACCGGCAGGGGATCGTGCACCGGGACTTGAAGCCGGGCAACGTGATGATCACGAAGTCGGGGGTGAAGCTGCTCGACTTCGGACTCGCG
>JANMPW010000072.1:0-2525 GCA_031370065.1 Acidobacteriota bacterium | reverse complement strand
GTGCTGGATGGCTTCATCGACCGATGCCGGACTGGAAAGAAGCGTTGGCACAACCACCAAGGTATTCAATCTTGACGGGACGCCGTTAATAAGTTCGAGGGACGGCAAGGCCATCGGTCTGGCGATCGAAAGGATGACCTGGCTGATGACAGTGGCCGCGAGATCGATCGCCGGCAGGCCGGCCAGGATGGCGAAGCCGATCAGCGGCCACATGCCGAGTTGCGGCCACATGGCGGCAATAGTGGCGGCGAGCATGGCAATTGCCACGACAAGGCAACCGGCGATGTAACCGCTTACGCCAACGCGTTGAGCGAGCCGTCGGCCGCGATCGCGAAGGGCAGGGCGGAAGCGGACGGCCTTCTCCAGCGTCGCTCGTCCGCTCCCGAGCAGGTAGTAGCCGGGATCGCGCTGCCGCGAATCCTCGCCACGCTGCGCCGCATGGGCGGCAAGCTCGATCACGCGCGCCGTCACGTCGAGCTCGGTAGCGTCGGACCGGCGCGCGAGTTTCTCGATGCGTTTCCGGTAGTTGTCGCGCGTCGGAAAGTCCATCTCGGCGTGGCGGGTTTCGGCTCGCAACTTCGCGTCGACGAGGCTGACGCGCTCGAAGAGGTCGGGCCAGTCGATCGCCGAAATACCGCGCATGCTGGTGATGATGTTGCGCGCGGTGACGTTCATGCCGGCCTGGCGGGTGTGTTCGGCCTGGACGGCAGCCTCGATCGTCGTTCCCTCCGCCGCGACCTGCTGCTCCAGCCACTGGAGCGCGGGCGCTACCGCCGGAGTGGGATCGCGGAGGCGATGGGCAAGTTGGACAACCATCGTCGGCGGATAAGGTGTGGCGTGGGCGGCGAGAACCGCGGCGATCGGTTCGGGCGCGGTCTCGCCGAGACCAAGGACGCGGTCGGCGAAGATGTCCGCCTCGACGCGCACGTTGTGCCTTTGCACGATGCGCTCCGCGGCGCGGCGGAGATTTTCGACGAGCACGAAACGGAGCGTGATCGGGATGGCCCAAAGCTCGCCGATCGCGAGCGGCTGGACGGTCTGGTACGCCTCGATGAAGGTACAGAGGAGGTCGGAGTCGAAGCGGCTGTCCGTATGAGCGACATAAGCCCAAGCGATGCCGAACACGCGCGGCAGGCCGGCAAACGGGCCGGCGGCAAGCTTCGGCAACTCGCGATAGTAGCCGGGCGGCAGGTCGCCGCGAATGTCGAAGACCTGTTCCTCGACGATGTGGAAGTTATCGAGAATCCACTCGGCTGCGGGAGTGATCGTGCTCCCGGCTTCAACGGCGCGCGCGATCGCCCGATATCTCTCAAGGAGGACCGTTGCGTTGTCGCGAAGGCGACGGGCGAGTTCGCGCCCTCCCTTTTTCTTCGAGAGGATTGGCTGCGCCGTGGCGAGAGACTGTCCGTGCTGCCTCAGCCTCTCGGGGCTGAACAACTCCCCCCGAATGAGTTCGGTGCTCGCCCACAAATCGGTGCCCAAACCAGGAAATGAATTCTCTCGACGCGCCAATCAGCCTCCATCATCAAACGAGCCATGCCTAGTCTGATCCCTATCTAGTCTCCGCTTTCATCAGCCGAGGCTTTCAACGACCTGACCCAGTTCAAGACAAACGCCTCAGCGCCAAGTCCTGTTCCACGGCGAGAGCAGGCTCTCGCATGAAATCGATGTTCACGCTCCCGGGGCCATAACACGGCCTGCTAGTCCATTTGGAATTGGTCTCGCACCGGCGATTTCATGACTGGCCCGGGAACCGGGCTGACGCACCGCGAGCCTTCAACAACCGTCAGCGTGAATTGGCAGCCGGCGGCCCATCGCCAAATTCGACGCCGACACCTCGCTCTATTGCAAGGCGAGCGATTGCGTCCCGCAACTCCGACAACGGAATCTGACAGTCGGGGCTGTTGTCGAGGAGGCGTTGAGCCTCGGTGTCGGCCGCTATCATTCCGCCGTCCTTGGCCGCGTTCTCGACGGCCAGGCTGGCCAGGTCCAAGACTTCCTGACGTTCGACGGATGCTGGTTTGAGAGACATTGCTCCCCTCCCTTATTGCAGGGGGAGCGTCTATGGGCTCTCTCAGTCGCCGGCTTCCTGTGGCCTCTCGCCAGCGATGGTGAAGCCTAGGCCGCTTCCATCATCCGGGGCTGTACAGAAGAGCACGTCTTCGCCTTTGATCAGAGCCTCGCGAACAACATGCTGAAGGATCAAATAATCGGCATTCAACGTATCGGCCCCGGAGGGGAAGAGCCCGCCCGAGGCCGACGCTACGCAGCGTCGCAGCTCCCTCCATTGAGAAGCCGCGAAGTCGGACCCTGCGACATTTTAGGTTGCCAAACGATTACCGCTCAATCTGCAACAAGCTAGTTACGCAACAAGGCGATCACTACGAGCGAAGGCCACGTGGGGACTAGGCCAATGCGGTTTTACAAATGGATTTTCACGTCGAGGGATGATGTCATCGCCCTCGGCTTCATCGTGCTGGTCTTTGTCCCGCCGTTGCTGATGGACCTGATCGCCCGCTATCTCG
>JANMPW010000137.1:0-1601 GCA_031370065.1 Acidobacteriota bacterium | reverse complement strand
GTGGCAGCAGCCGTTCGACGCGGCGCTGACGGATGTCTTCCTGGTGCAGGCGGACATCGCCTCACGAGTCGCGCAGGGTCTGGGTGTCGCGCTCGAGGCGGGCGAGCAGAAGCGGCTTTCGGAGAGGCCCACACAGAACCTTGCCGCATACGAGGCATTCCTCAAGGGCGAGGAGGCCTTCAACGTGGCGACCGATGCGGGTGGCATACGAAAGGCGCTCGCCTTTTACGAGCAGGCCGTGGCACTCGATCCCGGCTTCGCGCAGGCATGGGCGCGCGTCTCGGAAGCCAACTCGGCGTTGTCCCAAAACGGCACGCGGTCCGAGCCGGCGAGCCGCGCCCGCGAGGCCGCGAAGCGGGCGCTGGCGCTCGCCCCCAACCGCCCAGAGGCTCATCATGCGCTCGGCGACTATCAACTGCGGGTCGCTCTCGACTCCGAAGGCGCGATCGAGCAATACGCCCGCGGCTTGCGTCTTGCCCCCGACAACGCGGAGCTGCTCACGGAAACGGCGGCTGCAGAGTTGGCACTCGGACGCTGGGATGCGGCGGTCAAGCACCTCCGGCAAGCCGAGCGCCTCGATCCCCGGTCGGTCTGGGCCCGAAAGGGCCTCGGCACAGCCCTCCTGTGGCTGAGACGTTATTCGGAGGCGCGTGAAGCATTGGACCAAGGCCTGGCCCTCGCGCCCCTCGACATTCAACTGATCGGGACCAAGTCGACGACGTTTCTGGCGGACGGGGATCTCGCCGGAGCAAGGGCCGTCCTCAGCGCCGCACCGAAGGCAATTGCGCCCACTGCACTCGTTACCCAAGCGGCGAATGCCTGGGTCCTCGACGAGCAGCAGCAAGAGCTTCTCCTGCGGCTCACGCCGAGCGCGTTCGAGGACGACCGGGGCGACTGGGCGATCAGCCTCGCCGAGGCCCATGCCTTGAGAGGCGATGCAGCGAACGTACGCATTTATGCCGACGAGGCGAGGAAGGCGTTCGAGGAGCAGCTTCACGCAGCGCCCGAGGATCCCAGTAGCCGCATCTTTCTCGGCCTCTCCCTCGCGTATCTTGGGCGGAAGCAGGAAGCCATCCGAGAGGGGGAGCGCGGTGCGGCACTCGCACCGATGACAAAGAATTTGCGCAGAGGCGTCTTCTTGCAGCATCAGTTGGTGCGGATCTACATGCTCGTCGGCGAGCCGGAGAAGGCGCTCGACGAGCTCGAGCCGCTCCTGAGGATCCCCGGCTACCTCTCGCCGGGCTGGCTCAAGATCGACCCCAACTTCGACCCGCTTCGCAAGAACCCGAGGTTCCAGAAGCTCGTCGCCGGCGCGAAGTAGTCCTGCCTACGAGTTGGGCGAAGCCCCGCCAATTCTCGCGACCCTCCCGAATGGCTTCCGACCGGGAACTCCATGGGGAGCCACTTCTCTCCCGCGTCCTCACCCCCGCAACGCCGGTGTAGAGTCCCCGAAAGGTCGGATGACGCTCTCAACCGGAACACGCCTCGGTCCCTACGAGATCCTGTCGCCGCTTGGCGCGGGCGGGATGGGAGAGGTGTACCGGGCGAGCGACGCGAAGCTCAAGCGCGAGGTGGCGATCAAGGTTCTTCCGGAAGCGGTG
>JANMPW010000125.1:0-2655 GCA_031370065.1 Acidobacteriota bacterium | reverse complement strand
AAGCAGATCGAGGTCCTCGAGTGGATGCTCGACTGCGCCCGAAGGCTCTCGCTCCCCGTTCTGCTCCACAATCGGGAGAGCGGCGCGGAGATGCTCGCGTTGCTCGCGCGCCGCGGGGCGTGCGAGCGGGCGGGCGTGTTCCATTCCTTCACCGAGGACGCGGCCTATGGCCGGAAGGCGATCGACCTCGGGTACCTCGTGTCCTTTTCCGGGATGATCACCTTCCGCGCCGCGGAGAACATCCGCTCCGCGGCCGCCGGCCTGCCGCTCGAGGCGATGCTCGTCGAGACCGACACGCCCTTTCTCTCTCCCGTGCCCCACCGCGGAGAACCCTGCGAGCCCGCCTTCGTCGTCGAGACCGCGAAGAAGCTCGCGGAGGTGAAGGGCGTGGACCTCGAGGCCGTCGCCGCCGCGACCACCACGAACTTCGACCGCCTGTTTTCTACTCCCGCTTCCGGCGGGAGAGGGCAGGGGTGAGGGGCGTGGTCTCGCCGCAGCGAATCTCCGAGGCCGAATTCGAGTCCTGCGTCGAGGAAGCTCTCGCCTCGGTGCCCGCGGACTTCCGCAAGTACCTCGAGAACGTCGTCGTGGTCGTCGAAGAGGAGCCGTCCCGCGAGGACTACGGCGAGTCGGGGACGCCCCACGACGAGGAGCTCTTCGGGATCTTCCGCGGTGTTCCCTTCTTCGACCGGTCGTCGGCGGTGTCGGCCCTTCCCGCCCAGATCGCCGTCTTCCGCGGCCCGATCCTGCGCCTCTGCGAAACGCGCGGCGAAGCCATCCGAGAGATCCGCGACACCGTCGTCCACGAAGTCGGCCACATGCTCGGACTCGAGGACGAGGAGATGCCGTACTGAAACCGAGGGCGGCTCCGATGAGAGTCTCCGTCAAGGCGACCGCTGCGGCAGCGGCCCTTGGTTTCCACCTGTGGGCCGGCGCCGCTGCCGCCGACGAGCCGAGGCGGGCGACCCCGCGAATGGCCCGCGAGGCTGCCGAGGAAAACGCGAAGACGCCGGCGGGTCGGCGGTACCAGTCGGCCCTCGACTCGAGCCTCGACCGCTGGCTGCGCAAGTCGCTGGAGCGCTGCGTAAAGGGGATCTCCAGGGGCCAGGCCCTGTCCTTCAACGCTTTCGTGCAGGTGGGCGAGAAGGGCGAGGCGGAAGATGTGCTCTTCGACCCCGAGACCGATGCCGCCCGCTGCGCCGCGCCGGACTTCCGGAGCGCGAAATACCCGTCGCCCCCCCAGCCCTCCTGGTGGGTCAAGGTCGAGGTCCAGCTGAAATGAAAAGGCGCGGCCTGTGCCGCGCCGTTCGCGAAACGGGCGGGAATTGCCCCGCCCTGATGACTTCAGTCTAGCCTCGGCGCGGCCCCCTCGGCCCACCCGGTCCGCCCGGCCCCCGGTTGTCGCGGTTGAAGTGGCCGCGGTGCTCGCCCTGGCTGCCGTCGCCGCGCCCCTCGTCTTCGCCGGGAGCGCCCACGGGCGCGAGCGCCATCTCGGCGTCGAGCTCTTCCTTGGACATCGCCTGCTTGCGCGAGAGCTTGATCTTGCCCATGGGGTCGACGGCGATGATCTTGACCGTCACCACGTCGCCTTCCTTGACGACGTCGGTTGTCTGGCGCACGCGGTATGGAGCGAGCTCCGAGATGTGGACGAGGCCATCCTGGCCCGGCATGATCTCGACGAAGGCGCCGTACGCCTCGACCCGTCGCACCTTGCCGGTGTAGACCTTGCCGATCTCGGGCTCCTGGGTGAGGGCCTCGATGATCTCGATGGCCTTCATGGCCGCCGCTTCATCGGAGGACGCGATGGACACCTTGCCCGAGTCCTCGACGTCGATCTTGCAGCCGGTCGACTCGATGATCGAGCGGATCGTCTTGCCGCCCGATCCGATGACGTCGCGAATGCGGTCCTTGGGGATCTGGATCGTGAAGATTCGCGGCGCGTAGCGGGAGATGTTCGGCCGCGGGACGCCGATGGCGGCGGTCATCGTCTCGAGGATGTGCAGGCGGCCGACGCGCGCCTGTTCAAGCGCCTTCTCGAGGATGTCGCGCCGCAGCCCCTTGATCTTGATGTCCATCTGGAGGGCCGTGATCCCGGCCTGCGAGCCGGCGACCTTGAAGTCCATGTCGCCGTAGTGGTCCTCCTGGCCGGCGATGTCGGTCAGGATCGCGAAGCGGTCTCCGTCGGAGACCAGGCCCATCGCCACGCCCGCGACCGGGGCCTTGATCGGCACGCCCGCGTCCATGAGCGCGAGGGTGCCGCCGCAGACGGTCGCCATCGAGGACGATCCGTTGGACTCCAGGATGTCGGAGACGACCCGCACGGTGTACGGAAAGGCGTCCTCGGAGGGGAGCACGGGTGCGAGGGACCGGCGCGCGAGGTTGCCGTGGCCGATGTCACGGCGCGAGGGCCCGCGCATGAACTTCGTCTCGCCCACCGAGAAGGGCGGAAAGTTGTAGTGGAGCAGGAACGTGTGCTCGCTCTCGCCCTCGTACTCCTCGATGATCTGGGTGTCGTCGGAGGTGCCGAGCGTGGCCGTGACGAGGGCCTGCGTTTCGCCGCGCGTGAAGAGCGCCGAGCCGTGCGTGCGGGGCAGCAGGCCCACCTCGCAGGTGATCGGACGGATCTCTGCGAAGTCGCGGCCGTCGAGGCGCTTG
>JANMPW010000122.1:0-5849 GCA_031370065.1 Acidobacteriota bacterium | reverse complement strand
GTCAAGAACCTGACCGACTACGGCGCCTTCGTGGACCTCGGGGGACTCGACGGCCTTCTCCACGTGACCGACATGTCCTGGGGCCGCGTCAATCACCCCTCGGACCTCGTCAAGGTCGCCGATGAGATCGAGGTCGTGGTCCTGAAGTTCGACCGCGAGACCGAGCGCGTGTCGCTCGGCACCAAGCAGCTGACCGAGGACCCCTGGGCGCACGTGCCCGAGAAATACCCGGCCGGCTCCCGCGTGACGGGCCGCGTCACGAACGTGACCGACTACGGCGCCTTCGTCGAGCTCGAGGGCGGCGTCGAGGGCCTGGTGCACGTCTCTGAGATGTCCTGGTCGAAGAAGATCAAGAACCCCGCCAAGGTCGTCTCTCCGGGTGACACCGTCGAGGCGATCGTCTCGGACGTCAACCCCGAGGCGCGCCGCATCTCGCTCTCGCTCAAGGACACGCTACCCGATCCCTGGGAGAGCGTCGCGGAGAAATACGCCGTCGGCAGCCGTGTCGCCGGCAAGGTGCGCAACCTGACCGACTTCGGCGCCTTCGTCGAGATCGAAGAGGGCATCGACGGGCTCGTTCACGTGTCCGACATGTCGTGGACGCGACGGATCAAGCACCCCTCCGAGGTCCTGAAAAAGGGCGACGACGTCGAGGCGGTCATCACCTCGGTCGACCAGGAGAACCGCCGCATTTCCCTCTCGATCAAGGAATTTCAGCCCAACGACTGGGCGGCCTTCAAGGATAAGCACCAGCCCGGCGACCTCGTCGAAGGCGTCGTGACCCGCGTGGCCGACTTCGGCGTGTTCGTGCAGATCGAGGGCCTCGTCGAGGGCCTCATGCACGTTTCGGAGACGCCGCTCGCGCGGGGCGAGAAGCCGCAGGACCACTATAAGGAAGGCGACGCGATCCACGCCCGCATCCTGCGCATCGAGGATGCGGACATGAAGGTGGGCCTCTCGGGCGTGCAGCTCGAAGAGGAGGCGCCGGCCGCTGCGCCCGAGGCGCCGGCCGCCGCCCCCGAGCCCCCCGCCGCGCAAGGCGAGGAAGCTGCCGCCCCCAAGAAGAAGCGAACACGCAGCAAGAAGGCCGCCAAAGAGTAGCGAGTGCGCGGCGCATGGAACCGTCCCTGGGTCGCGAGGAGACGCGGGCGATGACGAAGGCCGAACTGATCGAGCGCGTCGCCGTGGCGACGGACGTTACAAAAAAGCAGGCGGAAGCGATCGTCGACACGGTCTTCGAGGCGATCGTCCGCTCGCTCAAGGAAGGGCAAAAGATCGAGTTGCGGGGCTTCGGGTCCTTCCGCCTCCGCGAGCGGGGAGCACGCATGGGCCGCAATCCCAAGACGGGCGTCAAGGTCTCCGTTCCCGCAAAGAAGATCCCCTATTTCAAGCCGGGCAAGGAGCTGAAAGAACTGATCAACCGGTAATGCCGGAAGTTCTTTTCGCCCCCTGGCGCTACGAGTACCTCGTGTCGGACAAACAGGGCGCATGCATTTTCTGCGAGGCGGCGGCCTCCCACGACGACGACCAGTCGCTCGTCGTGCACCGCGGAAAGCGAGTCTTCGTGCTTCTGAACCGGTATCCCTACACCAACGGGCACATCATGGTGGCGCCGCTCGCGCACGAGGCGTGGTTCTCGGACTCCGGCGCCGAGACGCTCGCGGAGCTCATCACGACGGTCGCGAACGCGCAGAAGCTGCTCGTGGCCGAATTCCGGACGGACGGGTTGAACGTCGGCGTCAACTTCGGGGCGGCGGCGGGAGCGGGGGTCCCGGGCCACTACCACGTCCACGTCGTTCCGCGCTGGGCGGGCGACACGAACTTCATGACCGTGGCGGCGGGGGTTCGCGTTGTCCCGGAGGACCTGGGCACGACGCGCGAGCGTCTCGCAGCGCTCTTCTCGGAAGCGGCATGAGCGAGAAAGTCGATTTGGCCGCGCGGCCCGACCGTTCCCCGGCGCTCGCGATGGCGCTCGCATGGGCCGTTCCCGGCCTCGGGCACTTCTACCTGGGGCGCCGGCGCACCGCGGCCGCGTTCCTCGTCCTCGTCACGGCAACCTTTCTCGCCGGCCTTTCGTTCCAGGGCCGTCTGTACTCCATCGAGCGGGGGCAGCCTCTGACGATCCTCGCGACCTTCGCGGTCTACGGGGTCGGCCTCTTGAACATCGCGGCGCGCACCCTGTCGGAGAGCCCCGTGGGGACGATCCTCGCGCCGACCTACGAGTACGGCTGCGCGTACCTTCTGACGGCAGGGCTAATGAACCTGCTGCTCATCCTGGATGCCCACGACATCGCTCGGGGGCGAAAGCCATGATCGCTCTCATCCCGACCGATCACTTCGTCATCATGACGCTCTACGCATTGCTGGTATCCGCATTCTTCGCCCTCTTGTGGCGGCAGGACCGTCGCGAGCGCTGGAAGCTCTTCGCAACCCTGATGGCGTCCCTGGTGCTCGGCGGTCTCGCGGTGGCGTGGCTGATGTATCCGTTTCCTCGTTAGAACGGGTGTTGCCGGATGTGCCGGTCATGAGTTGTGAGTTGTGAGTCGTCACCAGGGCTTTCCGAGCCCGCTTACGGCTCGCGACCCACGACTCACGACCTTCCCATGAACCTCCTCATTTCCGCCGGAGAAGCCTCCGGGGACCTGTACGGTGCGCGCCTGCTCCGGGCCCTGCAAGCCCGGCGCCCGGGTCTTTCCGCGTTCGGGATGGGGGGCGCGCGGCTCCAGGAGGCCGGGCTCGACACCGTGGTGCGCTCCGAGGAGCTTTCCGTCGTCGGCATTTCCGAGGTTGTCGAGAAGCTGCCCGCGCTGCGCAGCGCACTGCGCACACTTGAGCATGCAGCCCTCCGGAGGAAGCCGGAGGCCGCGGTCGTCATCGATTTTCCCGATTTCCATGGCGCCCTGTCGCGCCGGCTTCGCCGGGACGGCGTGCCGCTCATCTATTACGTCAGTCCCCAGGTCTGGGCCTGGCGGCGTTGGCGGGCGCGAACGATCGCCCGACGCGCGCGGCGGATCATCACGCTTTTCCCCTTCGAGGCGGAGATCTACCGTCAGCTCGGCGCCGACGCCGTCTGCGCGGGCCACCCGCTCGTGGAAGACGTGCAGGAGGGCCTCCGGGCGCCGTCCCCGCTTCCGCCGAAGACCCGGCGCCGTCTCGTGCTGATGCCCGGAAGCCGCCCGAAGGAGCTCGAGCGCAACTGGGAAATCATGGCCGGAGCGGCGGCGCAGCTCTCGAAGAGGTTCGATCTGGAGCTCGTCGCGGTCCGGGCGCCCTCACTCCCCGAGGCGCTCTTTGCCGGCGGGAGCGCTCGTGGGATCGCCATCGTCACGACCGGCCTGCATGCGCTGCTTGCGAGCGCTGACCTCGTGTTCGTCGCCTCCGGAACGGCGACCTTGGAGGCGGCCCTCTGCGGCGCGCCCATGGTCGTCGTGTACCGCGTGTCCGGCGTGAGCTGGGCGATCGTGAGGGTTCTCGTGAATCTGCGCTGGGCCTCGCTCGTCAACATCGTGGCGGGCGAGCAGGTGGTTCCGGAGCTCATCCAGGACCGGTTCACGGCGGACAACCTCGAGCGCTCGGGCGCGGACCTCCTGTCGTCGCCCGGACGCCTCGAGGCGATGAAGGCGGGCCTGGCGCGCGTGGCGAAGGAGCTCGGGCCGCCCGGCGCGAGCGCCCGCGCCGCGGAGTATGTTCTCTCGGCCATCGCCCCATGAAGACCTTGCCGCGCCTTCTCGGCTACTTCGGCCGCTACAAGTGGCGGGCGCTCCTCGCGCTCGCCGCCATGGGCCTCGTCTCGGCTGCCACCGTGGCGCTCCTCTTCCTTCTGAAGAAGGTGATCGACGAAGTCCTCGGCGCCGGGGCCTCGAGCGCGCTCGCCGGAATCGGACCCGCGGGGTCCTCGCGGATGGCGCCGCTGCTCGCGGCGCTCGAGTCGGGATACGTCGCCGGGCGCGACGCGGCCAACGGCGCGGGCCTCGACACCCGCTATGCGGTGCCGCTGCTCCTGATCGCGGCCCTCGTCGTCAAGAACGTCTTCGCCTACCTCTCCGAGTTCGCGCTGAACTCGATCGGCCTCGCGATGGTTCGCGACCTGCGCCAGGACGCCTACCGGGCCCTCCTCGACCAGTCGACCCGGTTCTCCTCCGAAAGTTCCTCGGGAGAGCTGATGAGCCGGCTGCTCTCCGACGCCGAGCAGATCCAGTCCGCATTCGGATCGCGGCTCGCGGACTTCGTTCAGGGGAGCCTGACGATGGTGCTCGTCCTGCTCTACGTGTTCTCCCTCAACTTCCAGCTTGCGCTCGCGGTGCTCTTCGTCGCGCCGCTGCTCGTGGTCCCGATCGTCGGAAACTTCCGCAAACTCCGGCGCACGGGGCTTTCCGCCCGCGAGCGGATCGGCGAGATGGGGTCGATCCTCGGCGAGACGCTGCGAGGCCACCGCCTCATCAAGACCTACGCGATGGAGGACTTCGAGGCGGAGCGCTTCCGGGAAGCGAACCGGCGCTACTTCGGAGCCAGTCGGCAGACGATGCGCCTCCAGGCGGTCAATTCCCCGCTCATGGAGATCCTTGCCGGGATCGGGCTTGCGCTCGTGTTCGTCTACGCTGCGGGCCAGATCCGGGGGGGGCAGATGACGGTCGGCGGCCTGGTGTCCTTTCTGGCGGCGATCATGATGCTCTACAAGCCCCTGAAGGACGTGACGCGGACGAACATCGTCCTGCAGGTCGCGCTCGTGGCCGCGGGGCGCCTCTTCGAGGTGATCGACGGGGAGAACGACATCGTCGAGAAGCCCGGAGCGCGCGAGCTCCCGCCGTTCTCGGCGAGCCTGCGCTACGAGAAGGTTTCGTTCGGGTACGGGGCCGATGCGGTGCTGCGGGGCCTCGATCTCGCGATCGCCCGCGGCGAAACCGTGGCGCTCGTCGGCGCGTCGGGGGCCGGCAAGACGACGCTCGTCAACCTCCTTGCGCGCCTCTACGACCCGCTCGAGGGCCGGGTGACCTTCGACGGCGTCGACCTGCGGGACGCGACCCTGAAGTCGCTGCGCCGCCAGGTCGGCCTCGTGACACAGGAGACGGTCCTCTTCGATACGAGCGTGCGCGAGAACATCGCGTACGGCGAGAGCTCACCCTCGGAGGTGAGGGTGCGCGCCGCCGCGCGCGCCGCCTGCGCGGACGGGTTCATCGAGCGACTGCCGCAGGGCTACGATTCGCCTGTCGGGGAAGGCGGGGCGCGCCTGTCCGGGGGCCAGCGGCAGCGGCTCGCGATCGCGCGGGCCATCTACAAGGACGCCCCGATCCTGATCCTCGACGAGGCCACCTCGCAGCTCGACGCCGAATCGGAGGCCCTCGTCGCCAGGGCCCTCGGCAATCTGATGAAGGGCCGCACGACGCTCGTCATCGCGCACCGGCTGTCCACGGTGCGGCGCGCCGACCGCATCGTGGTCCTCGACGAGGGCCGGATCGCCGAGGAGGGCAGCCACGCCGCGCTCTTGACTCGGCGCGGCCTCTATCGCAGGCTTCACGACATGCAGTATTTCGCCGAGAACGAACCAGCGCCCGCCGCGCCGACGGACGCGCCGTGACCCTTCGGAGCATGACCGGGTTCGGCCGGGCGCGCGGCCCCGTTGGAAACGATTGGGCCGGGGAAGTCGTCGTCCGGAGCGTGAATAGCCGGTTCCTCGACCTCACGATCAAGACGAAGGAGTCGGAGGCCGCGCTCGAGCCGGCGTTGCGGCGCACGGTCGGGGGGCTGGTGCATCGCGGCAAGGTGGAAGTCGCGTTGCGCCTGAAGCGCACGAGCCCCGCCAAGCAGGAGATCAGCGTGGACGAGGGCCTCCTGCAGGCCCTGCTCGGGCG
>JANMPW010000120.1:0-2869 GCA_031370065.1 Acidobacteriota bacterium | reverse complement strand
CGGCGACAGCCAGTTCTACGTCGCGCCGCCCCGCGGCGTCTCGGCGGAGTTGACCTTCCGGTTCTGAGGGCTCGCACTCACCCCGACCCTCTCCCCCCGCGCGTGGGAGAGGGTTATCGGGAGGGGCGATCGGCGAAGCCGAGGCGGTCGAAGAGAAAGGCGTAGACGTCGGTGGCCTGGCCGATTGTCTCGTCGAGCGAGCTGCCGATCCCGTGCCCCGAGCTCGAGCTCGTGCGCAACAGGATGAGCTGCTTCGCACCCGTGGCCTCCTGCAGGCGCGCCGTCATCTTCCGCGACTGCATCGGGTCGACCCTCGCATCGTTAGCCCCGGTCATGAAGAGGACCGGGGGATAGGCCGTGCCGTTGGCGACGCGGTGGTACGGCGAGTAGGCGTAGAGGGCGCGGAACTGCTCGGGGTCCTTCACCGTGCCGAACTCCGTGATGTTGAACTCGCCGTTGGCCGAAAGCTCCACGCGCAGCATGTCGTAGATCCCGACGTGCGAGACGACCGCGCCGAAGAGCTCCGGGGCCTGCGTGAGCGCGGCGCCCATCAGGAGCCCGCCGTTGGAGCCGCCCTCGATCGCGAGCTTCGCGGGCCGGGTGTATCCGGCGGCGATGAGGCGCTTTGCGCAGGCGAGGAAGTCATCGAACACGTTCTGCTTGCCGGTCAGGTGTCCGGCCCGATGCCAGTCCTCGCCAAATTCCCCTCCGCCCCTCAGGGCCGCCACTGCGTAGACGCCGCCCTCTTCGATCCAGACGCGCCGCATCGCCGAGTAGGTCGGGCGCTGGCTGATGGCGTAGCCCCCGTAGCCATAGAGGAGCGTTGGGTTTCCGCCGTCCATCCGCGTGCCCTTGAGGCGAAGGACCGTCAAGGGCACGCGCGTGCCGTCTTTGGACACGGCGGTTTCGCCGACGACTTCCGTGTCGGAGAAGCTGACCGGAGACTTGCGCACGAGGGCGGTCCGGACGACCTTGCCGTCGGTGCCCGTCCGGTACCAGGCGGAGGGCTCGACGTAACTCTGGTTCTCGAAGATCACGTCGTCGCCGCCGAGCGTGACGAGGCCGGACACGGACGAAACGGGCAGCAGTGCCACCGTCACGATCGGCTTCCCATCGAGCCCCGCGACGCGAAGCTGCGAGGGGCCGCCGATGAGCTCGGCCACGTAGATCCGGCTTTTCGTGACGCGAAAGTGGTCGATGGCGGCGCCGCTCTCCGCGATGATCGTCGTGGCGGCCGTGAGGGCCGTCGCGCCCGGAGCGAGGCGAAGGATCTTCCCGCGCGGGGCGTTCTTGTGGGAGAGGAGGTAAAGCGATCCGTCCGGCCCGAACCGGCCCTCGATGGCCTGGTCGGCAAAGGCCGCGACCCGGGTCCACGACCCCGAGGGATCGCGCAGATACTGCGCGGCGTCTCCGCCGTCGCCGTTCTTGACGGTGGCCAGAAGGAAGCGGCCGTCATCGGAAGAGTCGAGCGTGGTCTCGGCGATCCTCGGGAACTCCTTTCCGATGGCGTATGTGTCCGCCTCGGTCGGCGTTCCGAGCTTGTGGAAGTAGACCTGCTGATAGAAGTCCATATCCGCCGCCGCACGCTCGCCCGCCCGCGGGTAGCGCGTGTAGAAGAAGCCCGAGCCGTCGGCATTCCACGCGACGTCGCCTCCCGCCGTGCCGCCGTTGACGCGGGGAACCAGGTCCGGACGCTTGCTCCCGGAGGCCACCTCGTAGATGTGCACGCCGCCTGCTTCGCTGCCTCCTGCCGAAAGAGAAACGGCGACCAGCCGGCCGTCGCGGGAGGGCACGTAAAAGTCGATCACGGTCGAGCCCTTCGCGTCGATCGCGTTTGGATCGACGAGGACGCGCTCCGAGGCCGGGTGGTCGGCGGACTTCATCACCACGAGGAACGGCTGCTGCTTCGGCGGCTCGTTCTTGATGGCGAAGAGGGTGCCGTCTCGCTTCGTCAGGGACCCGTATCCCGGAGAGCGAAAGTTCGCGATCTGCTCGACGCGCTCCCGGATCTCGGCGACATGCGGCAGCCGATCCAGCACCGCGCGGGCCTCCATGCTCTGCGCTTGGCTCCACGCGCGGACGGACGTGTCGTTCCAGTCCTCGAGCCAGCGGTAATCGTCCTGGACCGCCGTCCCGAAATAGGTATCGGTCACCGGCTTCTTTTCGGCGGCTGGGACGCCGGAGCCGAGCGTCATGGGCAAGAGGAGGACGGCGGGAAGCAGGAAAGTGCGTCGCATGCAAACTCCTTCGGCCAGTGCGTTGTGGAGGGCATTGGGCCGGAGGATTCTACATTTCGGCCGTCGTTCATGCGTTCATGCTGGGTTCATCTGGACGGGCGTAGCGTCGCACACCGTAGACGCGATGCAAGTGGGCATCGCGAAAAAGGAGAATCCCAATGAAGAAGTTCCTGGCTCTGGCGCTCGTTTCCGCTCTCCCGCTCGTGGCGATGGCTCAGCAGTCCGCGGCTCCGGCTGCCAAGCCGGCCGAGGCCCCCAAGGCCGCCCCGGTCGCCGCCGCTCCGGCCCCGAAGGCTGACTCGACGACGAAGAAGTCCTCGAAGAGGGCCCACAGGAAGTCCTCGCACAAGGCGACGACGACCGAGACCAAGCCTGGCGGAGCCACCAAGAAGTAAGGTTGCGCTTCCGGCTTTTGCCGGATCACGAATCTTCGCGGCGCGCCGGATTTCCGGCGCGCCGTCATGTTTTTGGACGCCCCCCGGCCCCGGGCGGGCCTCTGCTAATCTCTCCGGCGCGATGAACACCGGGTCCGCTCGCGACGTTCACTCCCACGCCAACCCGGATGAGGTCCGGGTGCGGCACGTCGAGCTCGATCTGGACATACGGTTCGACCGCAGGATCCTCGAAGGCTC
>JANMPW010000115.1:0-1565 GCA_031370065.1 Acidobacteriota bacterium | reverse complement strand
GATGACCCCGATCACGCCGAGGGCCCCGAGCCATGGCGCGAAGTGCATTGCGGCGTCCGGAAAGAGGGGCATCGCGAAGCGCAGGTAACCATACACGCCGAGCTTCAGCAGTACGCCCGCGAGGATGATGGAGCCGGCCGTCGGCGCCTCCGTGTGCGCGTCCGGCAGCCAGGTGTGCAGCGGAAAGACCGGGACCTTGATCGCGAAGGCGAGCGCGAACGCGAGGAAGAGGAGCGTCTCGACCCGGCCCGTGAAGGCGAGCCGATAGAGGTCTTCGAGCGCGAAGGACCAGACGCCCGTGACGGCCTGGTGGCGGATCGCCATGAAGAGAATCGCAAGAAACATCAGCAGGCTGCCCGCCATTGTGAAGAGGAAGAACTTCATCGAAGCGTAGATGCGGCGGGACCCGCCCCAGATGCCGATGATGAAGTACATCGGGACGAGCATGACCTCCCAGAAAAAGTAGAAGAGCGCGAGGTCGAGCGCGACGAGGCTCCCGAGCATTCCGGTCTCGAGGACGAGGAAGGCAATCGAAAAGCCGCGGACTTCCTTCTCGACGTGGGAGTACGAAAAGAGAAGCGAAACCGGTGTCAGGACCGTTGTCAGCAGGACGAGGAGCAGCGAGATCCCGTCGAGCCCGACGTGGTAGGAGATCCCGAGCTGGGGAATCCAGGCGATCTTCTCGCGGAACTGGAAGCTTTGCTGGAGCAGGTCGAAGC
The DNA here is from genome assembly GCA_031370065.1 of Acidobacteriota bacterium. Taxonomy (GTDB): domain Bacteria; phylum Acidobacteriota; class Thermoanaerobaculia; order UBA5066; family Gp7-AA6; genus DAHUXD01. Next base: position 846 of record JANMPW010000115.1, on the reverse strand, counting down.
GCGTCCAGAGCGGGAGCGAGAGGGCGAGCTCGAGGACCGAGACGGCGATGGCAAACACGCGCGCGGCGCCAACGGCCGAGCGGGGGAAGAACAACAGCAGCAAGGCCCCCGCCGCCGGCAGGAAGACGAGCACGGAAAGCAGGTGATCGGCCAACAGCCGTTCCATCTAGATCGCCCCCACGACGAAGAGCAGGAGCGCGATGAGGCCGAGAAAGAACGTCAGCGCATAGTTGCGGACGTTGCCCGTCTGGAGGAATCGCAGGAAATCGCCCGCGAGCTCGACGAGGAACGCGCTGGCGTTCAGGATGCCGTCGATGATGAGGACGTCCACGACCTTCCAGAGAGCGCGCGCGAGCCAGGCGTACGGCCGCACGAAAAGGACGTCGTAGAGCTCGTCGATGCGGAACTTGTCGGCGACGAGCGCGTAGGCCCCGGGCATCGCAGCCGCGATCCGGGCGGGCGCGCGGCCTGCCTGCTTCGCGTACCACTGGTAAGCGAGGTAGAGCCCCGACGCGGCTACGGCGACGGAGACCGCCATGAGGAGCCACTCGGTGGCGTGGGGGAGGGCCTCGTGCGCCGCATCGTGCCCGGCAATGGGGGCGATGACGGGCGCGAGAAAAGGCCCGATCACGTTGGCGTGCTCGCCGAAGACCGCGGGCAGCCCGAGCCAGCCGACGACCAGGGACAGCAGTCCCAGAACGACCAGGGGCAGAGTCATCGTGGCGGGTGCCTCGTGCACGTGGTGCGCCTGCTCCTTCGTGCCGCGGAACTGGCCGAAGAACGTCAGCGAGACGATCCGGTACATGTAGAAGGCGGTCAAGCCGGCGGTGAAGAGGCCGACGAACC
>JANMPW010000114.1:0-1651 GCA_031370065.1 Acidobacteriota bacterium | reverse complement strand
CAAGCGCCTGGCTGAGCTGCGCACCAAGGTGCTGCCCAAGCCGCCGGGCGATCTCGACTCGGACGACGTGCTCGACCTGATCGAGTATTTCGACACCTTCTTCGCCGGCGTCACCGCCGAGCTGCGCACCGAATACTGGCGCGAGGCGATCGAGCTGGCGCCGCGCCTGTCGGGCCGCGACCGCGCCCGGCTGTGGTCGGTGCTTTGGTACGACTTCCAGCCGTTCACCGATCTGTACCTGACGCTCTACGAAGGCTTGGAGAAGCTCGCCCACGCGCCCGAAGCGCTGCTCGGCATGGACGCGCTGATCCCGCGCGAGAAGAGCATCGTCGACGTGCTCACCCTCGACTAACTGGGGGCAGATGCTTCAGACACCCTGCTCGTGCGGCCCAAGCAGGCCGACCACAGAACCGCGCCCGACGCGCGCCTGCCGCGCTCGCTGGTCTGCGCGCTCACCGCCGAAATTTCGGTCGCGATCGACGAGAAGCCGTGGGACTTCTTCGACCACACCGACCTGCTCGACTTCCCGGGCGCGCGCTCGCGTCTCAAGCTCGCCAACCTCGAGGATGTCGCCAAGGCCAAGGGTGTCGCCGAGGGTGCCAATCCGCTGCGCGAGTTGCTGCTGCGCGGCAAGGTCGCCTATCTCTTCCAGCGCTACTCCGCCGAGCGCGAGCTGTCGGCGATCCTGCTCTGCATTCCCGACGGCAACCAGGAAGTCCGCGACCTCTCCGACATGATGACGGCGTGGATCGACCAGACGATCGGCGCCACGCCTGCGGACCGCGCCCGCCAGAAGAACGCGCTCTTCCTCGTGCTGACCAAGATGGACCGCGAATTCGAGCAGAAGGCAGGCGAGACCGAGGAGTCGCGCCGCCTGCGCTGGAGTGCGCGTCTGGGCAACTCGCTGGTCAACAACTTCCGCGGCGAGTGGCCCGGCAACTGGAACGGCAAGCCGTTCGACAACAGCTTCTGGCTGCGCAACCCCACAGTCATCGACGAACGACTCATGGACTATGACGGCGCCCGCGAGACCGGCATTGCCGAGGCCTTCGCCAGCCGCGCCGTCGAGCTGCGCAGACACTTCGTCGAGAACCTGGAGGTCCGACGCCATTTCGCCAACCCGGCCAAAGCATGGGACGAAGCCTTCCGCGCCAACGACGGCGGGGTCGGCTATCTGGTGAAGTGCCTGACGCCGGTGTGCGATCCCGCGATCAAGCGCGCGCAGGTGCGCGGCCAGCTCGAGATCCAGGTGCGCCGCCTGGTCGACCGGCTCGCCGGTTTCCATAGCGCCAACGACGGTGACGCGCGCACGAAGAAGCGCGACCTCGTGCAGACCGTCCTGCGCGGGCTCTCGACCTGCATCCAGCATCAGCTGTTCGGTCGGCTTGTGGCGGCACTGCAGGTCGGCGATTCGGCGTTGCGCGACATCTATTTCCGCATCGCCAACGCGCGCACCACGGACGACCCGACCAAGGCCCCCAAACCCGCGAACCAGGCGGCGCAATCGACCGGCGCCTCGGTCGATCTCGGCGCGATCTTCGCCGACGTGTTCGGCGACGAAGCCGGTACCACCGCACCGCCGTCCGGGGTGCTGGAAGACCGTGCGGAACGCTTCGCGCGCGAGGCCGCCGAATACTGGCTGGAAAACATG
>JANMPW010000113.1:0-4135 GCA_031370065.1 Acidobacteriota bacterium | reverse complement strand
CAGGGGAACTTCCGTCGTGAGCTTGGTCGTCGCGTTGGCGCCCGCACGCCAGACCGGCGCGCCGCCGTTGACGGTCTTGCCGTAGTCCGCGCCCTTGCCGAAGATGTCCGCGCGGCCGCGCAGTATCGGGCGGCTGTACGCCACTTCAATCCACTTGCCGCCGGAGTACGCCCGCTCGCCGTCCTTGTCCGGCGCGCCCCACGTGCCGCCGACCTTCGTCGCCGCCGTGCCGGCCGGGCTGAGCGGCTTCTTGTCCTGTGCGGACGCGACCACCGCACCCGCGAGAAGCAGAGAAATTCCGAGAAGCGAAGCCTTTTGAAACATTGTGTCCTCCTGTCCCACTGTCGGAGCGGCGGCCCGCAAGTTCGGGCCGGTCCGCGGTTGCGAAGCATATAGAATCCTGCGCCTGCATGGAGAACTTCGTGCGCAAAATGCTCGGCAGTCTGCTCCTTGTCCTCCTCGCTTTCCCCGCTTCGGCAGCCGGACCCTCGGGCAGCGATCGCCTCGCCTACGCCCTCGAGGGAGGGCGAGTGATCGTGTCGCCCGGGCACGTCATCGATCCCGGCGTCGTGGTCGTGCGGGGCGGCGTCATCGAGGCGGTCGGCCCGGCGGGATCGACGCCGGTTCCCGCCGACGCGCGCGGGATCGACGTCAAGGGCAAAGTTGTCCACGCCGCCTTCATCGATCCGCACGTCTCGACCGACCGGCTTGCCGGCAAGGGGCCAAAACGCCCTCGCGACGACGACGAGGCCGGCGGCGCCTCCGCGGCGGTCAAGCGCGCAATCGGGCCCGCCAGCCATCCGGTTCCGGCCGTCCGCGCCGAAGACCGCACGCTCGATGCGCTGGTCATCAAGGACGAGGTCGCCGACACGTACCGCCGGCTCGGCTTCGCGGTGGTGGCGGCGGCACCGAGCGCGGGGGTCCTGCGCGGCAGCGGCGCGGTCGTCAGCCTTGCCGACGGCGCGATCTCGGGACGCATCCTCGACGCCGCGAGCGGCCAGTACGTCGCGCTCGAGCCCGAGCAGACCGCCGACGACGACTCCGACGGCGTCTACCCGGTGTCGAAGATGGGCGCGGTCGCGGTGACGCGGCAGGCCTTTCTCGACGCCCTCTGGTGGCGCGACGCCGAAGCCGCCTACGCCGCCAGCCCGTCCGGCCGGGCGCGACCGCGCTTTCGTGCCGCGACCGCGGCGCTCGTTCCGGCGGCGGAGGGCAAGGAGACGGTCGTCTTCGAGACGACCGACGTTCTTTCGCTGCTGCGCGCCGCGAGGATCGCGAAGGAGATGAAGCTGAAGGCGCGCTACGTCGGCGCCGGCGACGAGTACCGGCTGCTGTCCGAGGTCGCCGGCGTCAAGCCGGACCTCGTGCTGCGCGTCGCTTTTCCGCAGCCCGACAAGCCTGGAATCGAGGAGGAGTGGCTGGACGTGCCGGCGTCGCGCCTGAGGGCGTACGACCGCGCGCCGTCCAATCCGAAATGGGCCCGCGACGCCGGGCTTTCGTTCTCGTTCACCACGGCAGGCCTCGACGACGCGAAGGACTTCCACAAGCATGTCCGCCAGGCGATGGCGCGCGGTCTCTCCGAGGACGACGCGCTGGCCGCGGTCACGACGGTTCCGGCGCGGCAGCTCGGCCTGCAGGACCGTCTCGGCACGATCGCCCCGGGCAAGATCGCGAACCTCGTCGTCGAGACGGGCGCACCCTTCGCGGAAAAGAGCCGCGTCTCCGAGATCTGGATCGACGGCTCCCGAATCGAGCTCAAGGAGGAGAAGAAGGAAGAGACCCCTCACCCCGGCCCTCTCCCGCCGGGAGAGGGGGCAGAGAAGAGCGCCGCGGCTCCAGCCCGAGAGGGGGTAGAGAAGAGCGCCTCGGCAGCGCCGGAGAAAGACGTGCGTCCGCTGCCGGCGCGCGACGCTGGCCCGGTTGCCGCACCGTCGGCCGTCGTCGTGCGGGGCGCCACGATCTGGACGCAGGGCGGCGCCGGCATCCTCGAGGAGGCCGATCTCGTGGTCGTCGACGGCAAGATCGCGGCGGTCGGAAAGAACCTCAAGGCGCCCGCCGGCGCGGTTGAGGTGGACGGCCGCGGCAAGCACGTGACCCCCGGGATCATCGACGCGCATTCGCACACGGGAGTGGACGGCGACGACAACGAGGGCTCGCACAACGCCACGGCGGAAGTGCGAATCCACGATGTGATGAATCCCTTCGACGTGGCCATCTACCGGGAGCTTGCCGGCGGGACCACCACGGCCAACGTGCTGCATGGCTCGGCCAATGCGATCGGCGGCCAGAACCAGATCGTCAAGTGGCGGTGGGGAGGCGGGCCGGACGACCTCTTTTTCGTCGGCGCGCCCGAGGGCATCAAGTTCGCGCTCGGCGAGAATCCCAAGCAGTCCAACTGGCAGAATCCGCAGCCCCGATATCCGCGGACCCGCATGGGCGTCGCCGAGTCGATCCGCGTCCAGTTCCAGGCCGCGCAGGACTATCGCCGGCGCCAGGAGGAGTATCGCAAAGCGGCCGCGATCAAGGGCGCGCACCCGATTCCCCCCGAGCCCGATCTGGAGCTCGAGGCGATCGCGGAGGTCCTCGAGGGCAAGCGCAAGATCCACTGCCACTCGTACCGCAAGGACGAGATCCTGCAGATGCTGCGCACGGCCGAGGAGTTCGGCGTGACCGTGGGCACTCTCCAGCACGTGCTCGAGGGCTACAAGGTCGCCGACGAGATTGCCCGGCACGGCGCGGGCGCCTCCGGCTTCTCGGACTGGTGGGCCTACAAGTTCGAGGTCTACGACGCGATCCCGTACGCGTTCCCGCTGATGCGCGAGCGGGGCGTGACCGTGTCCTACAACTCGGATTCGGACGAGCTTGCGCGGCGCCTGAACTTCGAGGCGTCCAAGGCCGTCAAGTACGGCAACGTGCCGCCGGCCGACGCCCTCGCGTTCGTGACGTCGAACCCCGCGAAGCAGCTCGGCATCGCGGACCGGGTCGGATCCCTCGAGGTCGGCAAGGACGGGGACTTCGTCCTGTGGAGCGGCGATCCGCTCTCGACTTCGACGATGGCGCTCGAAACCTGGATCGAGGGACAGAAGTACTTCGACCGCGCCGCGGACCTCGCGGCCCGGCCCGCGCTCGAGGCCGAGCGCGCGACGCTCGTCGCGAAGGCGAAGACGACGCTCGAGGACGAGAAGGAAAAGGCGGACGACAAGAAGGGCCCGGACAAGACGCCGGAGAAGCCGGGGGTCATGCGATGAATTGGCGCCTTGCGACGCTCGCCCTCGCGGCGCTCTCGACCGGTGTGCTTTCGGCGCAGAGCGCGGAAAAGAAACCGACCCCGGCCGTTCCCCGTTCCTTCTCGATCGTCGGCGCGACGATCCACCCGGTCTCCGGGCCGGACATTCCGAAGGGAACGATCATCGTGCGCGACGGGAAGATCACCGCCGTCGTGGCGGGTTCGGCGCCGGCTCCGGACGGCCCGGTGATCGACGCGGCGGGCAAGCACATTTACCCTTCGCTGCTGCCGCCGATGACGGTGCTCGGCCTCTCCGAGATCGGCGCGGTACGGGCGACGGTCGACACCACCGAGACCGGGGAAATCAACCCCGACGCGCGCGGCTCGGTCGCGGTCAACTTCGATTCCGAGCTGCTCCCGGTGGCGCGTTCCGGCGGCGTCCTGGTGGCCGGCGTGACGCCAACCGGCGGGATCATCTCCGGCGCGGTGGCCGCGATGAAGATGGAGGGCTGGACCCGCGAGGACGCCACGCTCCGGGACCCGGCGGCCATCACGGTCTTCTGGCCGAGCCTCGCGATCGATCGCTCGCCGACGGCGCGTCGGTCCGTCAAGTCGCAGGAGAAGCGGCGGGACGAAGCCGTCGCGAAGCTGAAGAACGCGTTCCTCGACGCCCGCGCCTACGCAAAGGCCCGCGCCGCCGAGGGCCAGGCGGGGATTCCGAGGCACGATGCCGACGCGAAGCTCGCGGCGCTGTCTCCGGCGCTCGAGGGCCGGATCCCCGTGGTCGTCGCGGCCTCCGAGCTCGCCCAGATCCGCGATGCCGTGAAGTGGGCAAAAGAGGAAAAGCTACGCCTCGTGATCTGGGGCGGCGCCGACGCCTGGCGGATGGCCGACGAGCTCGCCAAGGCC
>JANMPW010000071.1:0-10691 GCA_031370065.1 Acidobacteriota bacterium | reverse complement strand
CGCCGGTCGATTGCCAGCGTGAGCGCCCGGCGAACGCGGGGATCCCGAAAGAAGGCGTGCTTGTTCTGCCAGTAGATCGCGTGGACCATGCGAGTGACGACGTGGTGACTCACCTGAAAGCGGGGATCAGCCGCGAGCTTGGGAATCTGCGCCGGGTTGACGTACGGGATGAGATCGACGTTGCCGCCCAGCAGCTCGCTGAGCGCATCTTTTCCGACGAACTTGAGGACCACGCGCCCGATTCGCGGCTTTCCCCGGTAATAATCGGGGTTGGCCTCGAGCTCCATCATCGTCTCGGGCAGGTAGCGGACGAAGCGGTAGGGGCCGTTCCCCACCGGATGGGTCCAGAACTCCCACTCATGAATCTTCGCGGGATCGAGGCGCTCGAGTAGATGCTTCGGGTAGAAAGCATCCCAATCTAGGCCATGGGTGGGGTCCGTATAGCGGACGCTGACGGTCGAGTCGTCGAGCACGGCAATCGACTCGATGGATGGGGCTGCGCCATCCAGTTTCGCCTTGGCCAACAGCCGGAGCGTGAACTCGACGTCGTGGGCTGTCACCGGGACTCCGTCATGCCAGCGGACATCAGAACGCAGGTGGTACGTCCACTCGCGGTAGTCGGGGGAATGCTCCCAGATCCGGGCCAGCCGACCCTCCAGCTCGCCGTCCTCGTTGTCGACGAACAAGGGGAGAAACACGAGCGACGCGGCTTCCTCAGCTACCCAGGGGGTCAGGACTCCCCCGCCGCAGCAATAGGCAATCGTCACCGTGGAGCCGCGGGCATAGGCCCGATCCTTGCCTCGGCTGCACCCAGCGGCGGCGACGGCCAAGGCACACGCGCACGCGAGCAGCCACCGGGGCCGTGCGATCACTGGCCGCTCCGATTCTCCAGCCACAGGTCCTCCATGTGCCAGACCGGGTCGGCCCGATGGGGCGAACTCAACCCGTGAACCCGGCGGTGCGCCGCGGTGTAGAAGCAGGCAGGGTAGAGATAAGTCAGGGGCAAGTCAGCCTGGAAGATCGGCATCAGGCGCCGGTAGATCGCATCCATTTTGCGGCGCTCATCCGCATCCAGGTCCTGAGTGGTCCATGCTTCCTTCAGCAGGGCGCTCACCGTGCCGTTGGCGTATCCGATCGGCGAGTCGTCCCCAAAGAACTTGAGGTGGCCGAGGCGACCGCTGAAGTTGGTCAGATAGATCGCCGCCTCGAACTTGCCGCCGAGCAGGCGCGCCTGCATCCTCTCCAGGGTCTGGACTTCCATCTGGACCCCGACCCGCCGCAGCTGATCCTGGATGTAGACGGCCGCCTTGTCCTGGCCCTGCACCGGCCAGACGAGCGCCGTGAAGCGGAACGGCTTGCCGCCGTGGTCGCGCACGCCGTCCCCGTCGGTGTCGCGCCAGCCGGCCTCGTCCAGCAACCGTTTCGCCAGCTCGGGATCGTAAGGCAGTGGATCGGAAAGCTCGCCACGCCAGAACTGCCGCGGGGTGAAGATCACGTCAAAGATCGGGAGCTTCGGAGGCAGGTGCAGCACCTGCAGCAGCTCCCGCCGGTTGATCGCCAGCGTGAGCGCCTGGCGGACCTTGGAATTCCCGAAGGGGGCATGACGATGGTTCAAGATCAACGCTGAGATGTCGTTGGTCCCCAGGTCGTAGTAAGCCTGGAAACGGCGGTCACCCGCGATCTTGAGAAGGTCCGTCCCATCCACTGGCGCCGCGTCCACGTTCCCGCTCAAGAGCTCTGTCAGGCCCCCGAGCGCGCCGAACTTGAGCACGACACGCTCAATCTTCGGCTTTCCCCGGTAGTAGTCCGGGTTCGCCGCAACCTCGAGCATCGTCTTGGGCACGTGGCGCACGTAGCGGTAGGGACCGTCGCCCACCGGGTGCGTCCAAAACTCCCAGTTCATGAAGTCTTTCGGATCGAGCCCCTCCAGCAGATGCTTGGGGTAGCAGACTGTCCACGCCCACTCCTCGAGGGGCCAGCCTGCCAGTTTGTTGAAGGTGATCGTGCAGGTTTGATCGTCGAGCACGTCGATGGTGTAGGCGCCGCGGGCGTGGTAGTGGACGTCGGGATGAGTCAATAGGTCCAGAGTGAACTTGATGTCACGGGCGGTGACCGGGACCCCGTCGTGCCACCGCACGTCCTTTCGCAGGTGAACCGTCCAGGTGCTGTAGTCCGGCGAATGCTCCCATCGTTCGGCGAGACGCCCCTCCGGTTCTCCCTTCTCGTTCTCGCTGAGGAGCGGAAGAAAGACAAGGAACTTGGAGGGCATGTCGAAGTAGGGCCCCAGCGCCCGTTCGTCGAAGCCGGGATAAAGGACCGTGATGGTGGAGTCCGCAGCCCGTGCTCGATCGCGGCTGCGCCCGCACCCGACCACGGCCAGGGCCAGGACACAGAGGCACGCGAGCGGCCATCGGGCCCATGCGATCACTGGCCCCTCCGATCCTCCAGCCACAGCTCGTCCATGTACCAGACGGGATCCTCCCGATAGGGGCTGCTCATCCCACGGACGCGCCGGTGGGCCACCGTGGTCCTGACCAGCGGAAATAAGAATGTTGCCGGCAGATCGCTCTGGAAGATCGGGACGAGTTCGCGATAGATTCTGTCGCTCTCTTCCGGATCCATCACGGCGGCGGCTCTCTCAAGAAGAGCAGCGACGCGCGGATTGTCGTAACTGATGAGAGAGCCCTGGCCAAAGAAGCCAATCTGGCCGAAAGTGCCGGTGAGGTCCTCGTTGACGATCCAGATCGCTGCATCGAAGTCACCGGCCTTGACTCGGGCAACTAGCGTTCCCGCCTCAAGGGCCGTGATGTCCATTTGAACCCCGATCCGGCGGAGCTGCGCCTGAACGAAAACGGCGGCCTTGTCCAGATCCTCCCCGACGAGCGCCGTGAAGTGGAACGGCTTGCCCTCCCGGTCCCGCACCCGGCCGCCGTCGCTATCGGGCCATCCGGCTTCCTGAAGCATCCGGGCCGCCGCGCTGGGATCGTACGGCAGCGGCACGGGCAGTTCGCCGCGCCGAAACTGTGGTCGGCTGAAGAGCACGTCGAAGATGGGGACGTCCGGGGGCAGGTTCAGCGCACGATGGAGCTCGCGCCGATCGATCGCCAGCGTGAGCGCCCGGCGGACCCTCGGATCGCGGAACAGCAGATTCCGTTGGTTCCACACGACGGCTCGAATATGCTCGGGCTCGACGGTGTGATAGACGCGAAAGCGTGGATCGCCGGCAATCTTCAGGAGATCCATCTCCCGGACCCACGGAATCACATCCACGCTGCCACTGAGGAGCTCGGTCAGAGCTGGTTCACCGAACTTGAGCACCACCCGTTCAATCTTCGGCTTGCCACGGTAGTAATCGGGGTTAGCCTTGAGCTCCATCATCGTCTTTGGCATGTGGCGCACGTACCGATAGGGGCCATTGCCCACCGGGCGCTGCCAGAAGTCCCATTCGTAAAACTTGTTCGGGTCCAGCTTCTCCAGTAGGTGCCGCGGGTAGTACACCGTGTAGTCCTGCCAGTAGCCGGTGGCGCCTTGGTGAAGGGTGATGGTGTAAGTGGTGTCATCGATGGCGGTCACCGTGTACGCCCCTGGCGACTCCATATTGACCGCGGGATGGCTCAAGAGATCGAGGCTGAACTTGATGTCGTGCGCCGTAACCGGCACGCCGTCGTGCCAGCGCAGGTCAGGCCGCAGATGGATGGTCCACGTTCGGTAGTCGGCCGAGTGCTCCAGGCTTCGGGCGAGCCGGCCCTCCACCTCACCTTTGGGGTTGCGCGCCACGAGCGGAAGGAACAGCAGAAACTGAGAGGGCAGATACCACAGCTCGTCACTCGGATAAAGCACGGTGATGGTGGAGAGGGCGCGGTTCCGGCCGCGACGACAGCCGATCGCGGAAAGAGCCAGAGCACCGGCGCTCATCTGCGCAAATCGGCGCCGGTCGATCGGGCTGAACCGAGCGCCTTCCGTGGTCATCGATCGCTCCGATCCTCCAGCCACAGGTCCTCCATGTACCAGACAGGGTCGGCGCGGTAGGGGCTGCTCAACCCTTTCACGCGTCGGTGTGCCACCGTCGGCCAAACAGCCGGGTAGAGAAAGGTTACCGGCAGATCCGCTTGGAAGAAGGGAACCAGTTCTCGGTGGACGCGATCGATCTCATCAGGATTCATGCTGGTCTGCGCTTTCTGGACGAGGGCGATGACCTTGGGATTGGCGTACCCGATTGCGGAGGGTTGGCCAAATAATTCGAGCCTGGCGCGAGGGCTTGCGAGAATCGCTACGCCAAGCGCCGCGTCGAACTCGCCGGCCTTGATCCGCTGACTCTTGGCTTGGTCGTCCAGCAGGGTGACGTCCATCTGGACTCCTACTTGGCGGAGTTGCGCTTGGATATAGATGGCTGCCTTCTCCAACTGCTGCAGCGGCGTGACGAGAGCAGTGAAGCGGAACGCTTTGCCGTCCCGCTCGCGCACTCCGTCCTTGCCAGCCGTGCCCCAACCCGCTTCGTCCAACAACCGTTTTGCTTCTTTGGGGTTGTAGGGAAGTACCTGGGGCAACTCACGGCGCAGAAACTGGCGCTCCGTGACGAAGGCATCGAAGATAGGAAGGTCGTCGGGAAGATTGAGGACTTGATGCAGTTCGCGGCGGTTGATCGCGAGCGTGAGCGCCCGGCGAACCCTGGGGTCGCGGAAAGCTGGATGGTGATGGTTCCAGATGATTGCGTTCAGCTTTTCTGGCTGTATGAAGAAATACGAACGGAAACGGGAGTCACCTTTTAGCTTCAGAAGGTCCATGGCATTCAGGTAGCAGCATGGGATCGCGTCCGCGTTGCCGCTCAGCAGCTCGGTCAGCGAAGGCTCACCAAACTTGAGCACCACCCGCTCGATCCTCGGTTTTCCTTGGTAGTAATCCGGGTTGGCCTCCAGCTCTAACATCGTCTTGGGCACGGTGCGAACGTAGCGGTAGGGGCCGTCTCCTACCGGGTGCTTCCAGAAGTCCCAGTCGTGGAACTTCTTGGGGTCGAGCCCCCCCAGCAGGTGTTTGGGGTAGTAGACCGTGTAGTAGTCGTCCCCCGGACTGCCAATCGCCCGCCTGGCATAGGTAATCGCATAGGTCCAATCGTCGAGCACACGAATGGAGTAGGCACCCGGGGACGCCACGAGGACCGCTGGATGACTCAAGAGATCCAGGGTGAACTTGATGTCGTGAGCAGTCACGGGCACCCCGTCCTGCCAGCGCACGTCCTTGCGAAGGTGGACGGTCCAGGTGCGGTAGTCCGACGAGTGATCCCAGCTTTCGGCGAGCCGTCCTTCCAACTCCCCCTTGACGTTCCGGGTCACCAACGGGAGAAACACGAGAAACTGCGAAGGCAGCCCGGCGGCCAGCCCTCGTTCGTCGATCTGATAAAGGACCGTGATGGTGGAACCCTGCGCGCGATGGTGGTTGCCGCGGCATCCGGCGCTTGTAGCTGCGGTCAGGTAAATGAAGAGGGGAAAGAGACACCCGAGTGCAGACCAGTGCCTTCGAGGCTCGACTGGAAGCGATGGACTCATGCGACTGGCCCCGCTACCTCGGCATGAATCCTGAGCAGCGCGGGGATGGTCGCCGGCGCACGGCGGCCAAGGCCGCACTCCGTGGCGACCCCAAAGCCAGGCACGACCTGCTCAGCTCCCGCGATGCGCCGCCGCGTTCCTTCGGCGCCATCTGTCAAGTGGACCAGCCCGAGGTACAGCTCGGTCTCGGGATGGAGCTGGAGGTTCCGCAATGGGGCGTAATAGGCGTCGTCGTGACGGGCACGCGGCACCGGCAGGTGGATCCAGTTGATCGGCCGCTTGACCGATATCGAGATGGCATTGGCGATCTCAACCAGGTTGGAGGTGTCCGCGGGTTCTTTGAAGTGCTTGTGCCCCGCGTCGCCGTAGCAGAGATGGTAGCCCAGCTCGACGTCCGCCGGAACAGAGTCTGCGAGGCGGACCAACCGTTCAATGATGCCTTTCTTGACGTCGCTAAAGGATGTCGGCCACACGCCTTCCCAGAGTCCGATCTCGACGGCGACGTCCCATTGGATCGCCAACTGGTCGCTCGGAACCGCCGCCGCAATCTCATTCACTTCGGCCAGCATCCGAGCCTCGTACGCCGGCTCGACGGCGCTTCTCGCATCGGAAACCACGAAGGACTGGACCGCCAGCGGTGTCGGCAGGCTGACCTGAAACCGGCAGCGAGGAGGGAGCACGCCTTCCCGCTTCACGCGCGCAAAGTCCGCATGGGAGCCCCTGGCCGCTTCCGCATAGCCAAGCGGCCCGAACGCGAGCTCTCGCGCTGTGACACCGGCGCGAAGCCGAACGCGCGGCCGGGACGACAGAGAGGCCTCGGGCTCCGGCTCGAGCAGGGGGTTGCCCATCAGGACGGCGTGCTGCCACGAAATCCAAGCGCTTCTCACACCTGTCTCGCCATCCGGGACGCGGCGCAGCCGGCTGCCGAGGATAGCTCCCGCCATCCGGAAGACCTCCTCGGCGTTGCCGAGCGGAATGCTTCCAACGAGATGAACGCCACGCGGCAGTCGGTAGCTGATCGCTATCCCCCCACCCTATGCGGCCGAGCAACGGTCGGTCTTCGACGAGCGGCAGCGGGTCAAATCACTTTCCGTCCTCCAGCCGCAGCTCCTCCATGCACTCGGTCGGATCCTGGCACGGACCGGAGAGCCCGCGGACGCGCCGATGGGCCACCGTGCTCGCGCCGGCCACTGGGTGGAAGGTCATGGGCAGGTCCGCCTGGAAGATCGGCCAGGTCTCCCGGTAGATCCGGTCGATCTCGTCGGGGTTCATGGTGGCCTGCGCCTGCTCGAGGAGCGCGACAAGCCTGGGATTGTGGTAGCCGATTGGAGAGTCTTTCCCGAAATACTCGATGGGGCCGAAGCGTCCGCCCGGGAACCTTCGGTAGATCGCTGCTTCGAAATCGCCGTTCTTCACGCGCTGGTCGTGCGCGGTCGCGTCGAGGACCTGAAGGTCCACCTGGATACCCACGCGGCGGAGCTGCGCCTGAATGAAAACGGCAGGCTTGTCGCACCCCTCCGCCGCTGTGGTCCGCAATGTAAAACGGAACGGTTTGTCCTCCCTCTCGCGCAGGCCGTCCCCTTCGGTGTCGTGCCAGCCGGCGTCCTCGAGCAACCGTTTCGCCTGTTCGGGATCGTAAGGGAGCGGATCGGGTATCTCGCCACGCCGGAACTGCCCCCGGGTATACAGCACATCGAAGATCGGCATCCCCTCGGGCAGGTTCAGGGCCTCATGCAGCTCGCGGCGGTTGATCGCCAGCGTCAACGCCCTGCGGACCCTGGCGTCGCGGAAGGGCGGATGGCGCTGGTTCCAAAGGATGGCTTTGGGAATTCGATCTCCGGAGTCGACATAGGTGTAGACCCGGAAGCGGAAATCGCCCTTGATCTTCAGAAGATCCATCGACAGCACGTAAGGAAGCACGTCCACGTTGCCGCTCAAGATCTCGGTCAGGGAAAGTTCTCCGAACTTGAGCACGACCCGCTCGATCCCGGGCTTTCCACGGTAGTAGTCCGGGTTCGCTTCGAACTCCATCATCGTCTTGGGCAGGCGGCGGAGGTAGCGGTACGGACCGTTTCCGACCGGGCGAGTCCAAAAGTCCCATCGATAGAACTCTGTCGGATCCAGCTTCTCCAGCAGATGTTTGGGGTAGTAGACCGTCCAGTCGTCCAACGGGATTCCCTTCGCCTCCTTGTGGCAGGTGATCCTGTACGTGATGTCGTCGAGCACGGTCAGAGAAAAGGCACCGGGCGGCACCCTCAGGACCGCGGGATGACTGAGCAGGTCCAGGGTGAACTTGACGTCGTGGGCGGTGACCGGGACACCGTCATGCCACCGGACGTCCTTGCGCAGGTGGACGGTCCAGTCGCGGTAGTCCGGCGAGTGCTCCCAGCGTTCGGCCAGCCGGCCCTCCAGCTCTCCCTTGGCGTTGCGGGCCGTGAGCGGCAGGAACACGAGGAACTTCGCGGGCATATCCCAGGACGGCCCGACCGCCGCCTCCTCGAAGTAGAAAACCGTGATGGTGGAGCGCGCGGCCAGCGCTCGCTCGCGGCGGCAGCCGGCGGCGGCGAGCGCCAGCAGGCTCGCGCATTCGAGGATCCACTGCCGGCGCGCGATCTGCCGGAGCAAGGCTCGTTGTCCTCCCCGGATGCCCTGGATCAAGTGGGGTTTTACGAAGTCACGCACCATCGTCAGGCTCCTTTCCGCACCTCCAAATGAGTAGCCCGCGCCAGACCCCTTGCGTGGCTACACGGTAACCCAGCTCACTGTGTTTGTTTTGTGAATCGTAAGTTCCTGATAGTTCCGGAGCTGTTCAGCACGAATCCTGAGACTCGGTTGTTTGAATCCCGTGTAAACCGCAGAGTCCAGGGCAACCCAATGAACACATCACGGAGGGCCGGCTGCAGGGTGACAGGCTTAAATTTTAGCCGTCTGAGCACAAGTTTGTCTTGCTCGGGGGCCAGTCGCCAGATGGCGTCGATTTCCTCGCTTAGGTAGGTTCCCGCGTAGTCAGCCAATTGCGCAGCTGCGGGCCTGACCTCGTCAACGGGCTTATACGATAGGGGTGCCAATACGGCCCCCCACTGCACGACAAGTCGAGGCTGTGTCTCGCGTGTGGTGGGTTCAAACCAAACCTCGTCCCAACTTGTCCCGTCTCGACCGCCGTGTTTTCATGTTTCCAGGGTGGTCGTGACGAATCGGGACGAGGCGGGACGGTTGGATCCCGTTCAGCTCCACCATGAATCCCCGCCCCGACGAGGAGCACCAAGACTGCCGGATCGGCTCTGCTTCGAAGCGACGGAACAGCCTCGTCGCGACTCGTCGTGCGAGAAGGCGCTACGAAACCGCCGGCGCGGCCCTTTTGGCCACGCCGGTGGTTTCGGTCCGTAGACGGGTCTGTGGACTACCGGTCGTCGCCGTCGCGCCCTTCGGAAGCGGGCACGGTCGGACTGACAGACGTCAGCAAACCCTTCAGTACCCAACCCCGCTGGCTTGGAGCGAAGCGGGGAGCCAGGAGCGAATCGTTGATTTCGCGCGTCACCGCGAAGCGGTTGAACTTGGTGGCCGGAATGAATAACCGCGCGTTGTCCGGGAAACCGTCCGTCCCCGTATCCAGGTCGCCTTCGGCGGCGGAGATCACGCCATCTCCGTTCTGATCCACGCGGGCAACTTCCGCGGCATACGCCTCAAACAGACGCTTCGCCAAGTTCTTTGAGTGCGGCTTGAAGGAGACCGGCCGCGCGTAGACGTCCAGAAAGATTTCATTGGCCAGTCCGCTTGGAATGAACCGCTGACGAAACTCTCGCTGCGATTCGATGTCAGCATCGAAGAGATCGGGGTCGCGCGGGCGGCTGGGCTTGTCGCCGTAGATCGAGGCGTTGTTCTGGATGCCCTCCGGGCCCGAGCCGGGAATGATCGAAGGGCAATGCGAGTCCACCTCATGATCATCATGACCCGGGCTGGCGCTGTCGCTCTCTGCGACCTGATTGTCGCCCTCGGGATCCGACGGAAAGCCGCCGAGAGTGAACGGCAGCTCATAGAGAGGGTGCACCCAGTTCGTCTGGTAGTTGAATTCCCAATAGGCATGGACATCGAGCTGCTGCAGGGCGTTGTAGGCGCCCATGCTGAGCTGAATGGGGACGACGTTGGTTTGGACATCCGGAAAGTGATCGCTCTCGCTGGGGAAATGAACAGCCTTTCCGTCGGTGGTGAAGAGCCGACCGGGGACATTGTGTCCGCTGCCCATGTTCGCCAATGCGTTGGCGTCCGCAGCCGTGATCGTTCCGAACTGCGCGCGGCCGTTGGAACGCGGCGCGGCGACGTTCGGCACGACGAGGTCGTGAATCATCCAGCCCTCGTACCAACCGCTTTCGTTGTTGATGACGAAGAGTCCCGAAATGTCGGTGAAGACATCGATGAACGCTCCCACGTCGTTGGGATCCGTCGGCAGGCCCGGCTTGGGTTCCACAACCAGGCGGACTCCCCCGATGGTCGGAATGCCGCAATTGCCGCCCGTCGCGGTCAGCATGGCTGTGTCGTTGACGCCAGGAATGATGCTTGTGAAGACGTTGGGCTCGAAACCGTGTGTATCCAGGAGGTAATACTGGAACAGTTGACTCGGGCTGTCCGCCTCGGCGTAGGCCTGCATCGGCAGGACGGTGTGCGGTCGGCCCCCGATTCGGACGAGCCTGTCCTTGAGCGGGGCCGGTAGGGAAGCAATGTCGCCTCGGTTTCGAACCGTCGTCTCGTCCTGTGCGGCGAAGGGGTTCGGGTGACAGGGCGGCGGCGGCTGCTCCGCGCGGGCCGTATCCTGCGCGCCTGCGGCCAGGCCCAGCACCATCACCGCGGTTGCGGTCACCCGACTTGCGACTCGATTCACCCTTTGGAATCGATGCAATCCATCGGAACGGTTCATCTCGGACCTCCTTTGTTCGACCGCGAGCGAGCGGGAATCGCAACACTCGCCAGTCAGCCGCAACCGTACCTCGTCGAATTCCCGTCTCGCGCCCTCTAAGGTTCCCTTCATAGATCGGCATCGAAGCCGAGAGAGGAAAACGTCAGCGCAGTGCCCGCGTCGTTAATGCGGGCTTAATGAACGAGTGCGTTGGACTCAGGCGAGGCTCTGCGCGCTACTTCATCTAGCTCCGGTAG
>JANMPW010000064.1:0-2371 GCA_031370065.1 Acidobacteriota bacterium | reverse complement strand
AGCCTAGGTCGCACTGGGGCCACCCGCCTCCCCCGAAAGGCGGAGCCGGACGAGAGGGCGGTTCGCCTAGAGTCGGCGTTCGATGGCCGTACTGCTCCGCCCGCTCCGCGCCGCGCTCCTCCTGCCGGTGATCCTCGCCCTGGCCGCGTGTGGTCTCGGCGGCTCCGGCGGAGCGGCCAAGCCGGCCGACCCCGCTGCCGACGCCCTCTCCCGCGGGATCGCCGCCCACAACGCGAACAAGCTGGATGAGGCCGCGAAGGACTACTTCGAGGTGCTTCAGAACGATCCGAAGAACAAGTTCGCCTTCTACAACCTGGGCCAGATCGCCCGCGCCCAGAACAAGCTCGCGATCGCCGAGGGCTACTACCGCTCGTCGCTCGAGACCGACCCGAACTATGGGCCATCGCTCTTCGGCCTTGCGGTGGTCCGGCAGGCGTTCAATGCGGTCGATGAGGCGATCACCTTGTACCGCAAGGACATCGCGTTAGATCCGAACAACGCGGCGGCGCACTACAACCTCGGGATCCTGCTTCGGATCGAGGGCAAGACCGCCGAAGGCGACGCCGAGATCGCGCGAGGGATCCAGCTCGACCCGAAGCTGCCGCAGCCGCCGGCGCCGACCGCGACGCCAAAGCCGGCAACGCCGACACCGACCCGCTAGCGCGCCTCCGGTGAGCGCCGGCACCGTCGCCGCGGTCCTCCCGCTCTACAACGAAGGCGCGGTCATCGCCGGTCTGGTGCGGGCGATGCCGCCTGAGATCAAGGAGACGATCGTCGTCGACGATGGCTCGACCGACGACGGCCCGGCCCTCGCCGCGGCTGCGGGCGCAACCGTCATCCATCTCGGCGGACGCCGCGGCGTCGGTGCTGCCATTCGCGCCGGACTTCTCGAGGCGCGTGCATCGGGCCACTGGGCGGTCGTGGTCATGGCCGGGAACGGGAAGGACGACCCCGCGGAGGCGCCCCGCCTCATCGAACGATTGCGCGCCGGCGATCAATACGTGCAGGGGTCCCGCTTCCTTCAGGGCGGCTCGCACCGAAACCTGCCGCGCGCGCGATTCCTGATGATCAAGGGGTACACGCTCGTCTTCCGAATTCTCAGCGGCCGCACGAGCACCGATGTGACGAATGGATTTCGAGCGTACGCACTGTCGCTCTTGGACGACCCGCGGGTCGATATCACGCAAGCCTGGCTCGACCATTACGAGCTCGAGTACTACCTCCATTACAAGGCCCTGACGCTTGGCTACCGCGCCTCGGAGGCTCCCGTATCCAAGACGTATCCCGCATCGCACCAGGCGTACTCAAAGATCCGCCCGTTCCGCGATTGGTGGAGCATCATCCGGCCGATCGTCTTGCTCGCGCTCCGACTGCGCCACTGAGGCGCGCCAGCGACTCCCGATGCACCAGGAGCAGCGTCGCGATCACACCGCCGCCCGCGATCAGCGTCGCGACCCGGAGATGGTCGAGTGTCATGAATGCGACTGTGTACTCGAGGTATTCCGGTTCCGTAGGCCCTTCGGGCCGGAACGAGAACATCAGGGCGAGCTGAATGGCGGTCAGCAGTACAGCGACCCGCGGCGAGAACCATTTCCGGCCTTGGACCGCAGCGACGGCAACAACAGCGAGCGCAGGGAGAAGCAGGTACGCGTACCGGCCATCGTCCCGACCGCCCGCGAGTGACAGTGCGAGCGTGATGGCGATGTAATACGCCCACGCGAGCTCACGCCGAAGGAACGTGATCACGGCGCGCCACGCGGCGATCGGGATCGCAACGAACACGCCGAGCGTGATGGGCGCAGCCAAGAGATAGCGCCACAGCGATCCGTCGACGTTTTCGAGGACGAACCGCACGTTCACGTCGACCCGGTAGCGTTCGTACCAATTCTCGAAACCCGGTGGCGGCGGAAAGAGCGGGTACAGCCTCGCAGCCTCAAAGGCGATGACCGCGGGGATCGCCACAGCGAAAGCGGCGAACGTCGCACGAATGAAGCCGCGCCGCGGCATCTCCACGAGCCAGAGGAAGGGCACGATGGCGAACAGGTTCTCGCGCGTTAAAACGCCAAGCACCAAGGTGAACGTGAACAGAGCGAGTTGGTGATCCAGCGCACAGGTGATCAGTACGAGGAGGAGAAAGAACCCCAACGGATCCAAGAGCACGGGGTAGTACAGGGCGTAGCGGGCGCCGAACGGAAGGAGTGTCCACCAGAACACGAGCAGCAAGGCGAGGCCCGCGCTGGCGCGATAGCGTCGCAACAGGGCGAATAACAGCGCTGCGCTACCGAGGACCGCCGCGACGTTCAAGACCACGAACCCCGACCGCACCGGCAGTGGGAATGCAGCTACCACGGCGGGCGGAAAGATCCGGTAT
>JANMPW010000041.1:0-1840 GCA_031370065.1 Acidobacteriota bacterium | reverse complement strand
AAGGGGATCCTCGCGGTCGGCATGACGGCCGTGATCGTGTCGGGCGGCATCGACCTGTCGGTGGGCTCCGTGCTCGCGCTGTCGGCGACGCTGACGGCCTGGCTCTTCATGAAGGGGGGCGTCGGGCTCGCGCTGGCGGCGCTGGCCGTTCTGGGAGTCGGGGCGGCGTGGGGCGCGGTCAACGGCTTCGTCGTCGCGCGATGGCGCCTCCAGCCCTTCATCGCGACGCTCGCGACGATGAGCGCGGCGCGCGGCGTGGCACGATACCTGAGCGGCGGCACGGCCATACCGCTCGGGTTCGGGCCGGGCGGGGCACCGGAGTCCATGCGCGCGATCGCCGGCGTCCTCGTGCCCTACGTGCCCGTGCCCGCCGTGCTCTTCGTCGCGACGGTCCTCGGGATGCACGTCTACCTCTCGCGGACGCGCGCGGGCCGCTACCTCTACGCGATCGGCAACAACGAGGCCGCCGCACGGCTCTCCGGGATCCGGGTCGGCTTCCACAAGGCCTCGGTTTACGTGATCGCGGCCGCGCTCGCGGCACTGGCCGGCATCGTCCACTGCGCCCAGCTCGAGCAGGGCAACCCGAACGACGGCGTGGCCTACGAGCTCGACGCGATCGCCGCGGTCGTCATCGGCGGCACGAGCCTCTCGGGCGGAATCGGAACGGTCGGCGGCACGCTCGTGGGCGTGCTGATCATTGGAGTCATCAACAACATCATGGGGTTGAATAATGTCGATGCGAATCTGCAGCTCATCCTCAAGGGCGTCATCATCCTCGGAGCGGTCTGGATCCAGCGCCGGCGGCGCTGAGGCCGCGGTGAAGGCCGTCCTGGTCGCCGCGCTCTTCGCGGTGGGCCTCGCCTGCGCCGGCTGCGGGCGCGCACAGAGGGGCAAGCACCTGATCGGCTTCTCGCAATGCAACCTCGGCGAGCCATGGCGCGTGGCGATGAACGCAGACGTTGCGGCCCGGGCGAAGGATTTCCCGGACATCGAGATCGCGTACGCCGACGCCCAGCAGGACAACGCCAAGCAGGTCGCCGACGTCGAGAACTTCCTCCGTCAGAAGATCGATCTCCTGTTGATCTCGCCCAACGAAGCCAAGCCGCTGACTCCGATCGTGCGCAAGGCCTTCGAGGCGGGGATCCCGGTGATCGTGCTCGACCGGGCGATCGAGGGCGACAGCTACACGCTCTTCATCGGCGCCGACAACCGCGAGATCGGAAAGGCGGCGGGCAAGTACATCGCCGAGCTGCTGAACGGCAGGGGGCAGATCGTCGAGATCAAGGGCCTTCCGGGCTCTCCGCCCGCGCGCGACCGCAGCGAGGGCTTCCGGGAGGCGATCCAGCCGTTCTCCGGGATCCAGATCGTCCACGACCCCGTGGCCAACTGGCTGCGCGAGGAGGCGATGGCGCAGATGGAGTCGGCCCTCGCCGCCCACGAGCACATCGATCTCGTCTACGCGCACAACGACCCGATGGCGATGGGCGCCTACCTCGCCGCCAAGGCCAAGGGGCGCGATGGCGAGATGAAATTCATCGGCATCGACGCGCTGCCGGGCTTGGACGGCGGCCGCCAGATGGTCGCCGACGGCAGGCTTTCCGCGACGTTCGTCTATCCGACGGGAGGGCGCGAAGCCGTGGACGCCGCCGCACGCATCTTCGCGGGCGAGAAGGTCCCGCACAAGATCGTGCTGCCGACTCTCATGATCACGAAGGAGAACGCACTGCCCGCCGCCGCGAAATGACCGACGGGAGGCCGGCTTGACGGTTCCGGCCGACTAACGATAAGGTGCGCGTTCTGCCGCGGGGTGGAGCAGCCTGGTAGCTCGTTGGGCTCATAA
>JANMPW010000009.1:0-2872 GCA_031370065.1 Acidobacteriota bacterium | reverse complement strand
CGCCATCACCGTCTCGCTCGAGGACTACGTCCCGCGATTTCGCGACGACGGGCACGCCGCGTCCCCCGAGTTTGCGGCATTCGTGGAGGGGGCCGAGGACGAGGCGATCGCGAAGGACCTCGCAGAGCGGGCGGAGGGATTCATCGCCGAACTTCCGGACGCCTACCGCGACGCGATCTGGATGGTGGACGTCGAAGAGATGAAGCCGGCGGACGTCGCCGAGACGCTCGACATCTCGATCGCCGCGCTCAAGTCGCGCCTGCACCGGGCCCGGCTGTTCGTCCGGCAGAGGCTTCTCGAGGTCGCAGCGGTTCCACGGGCCGGAGATGCCGAGCGGAGAGTGGCGCCGTGAAGCACGACGAGATCACCTGCAAGCGCCTGATCCTCGAATCGCTCGTCGAGTACGAGGACGGCTCGATGCCCGAGCCGGACCGCAACGAGCTCGAGCGGCACCTCGCTCATTGCCCGCCGTGCATCGTGTTCCTGAAGAGCTATCGGGCGACGGGGCGCACGCTCAAGATGCTCAAGCCCCGCGAGATCCCGAAGAACCTCGCCGAAGCCGTGATGAGCTTCGTGCGCGCGCGGTGCGACAAGAAGGAGTGAAGCAGCTTTCGCCATCCTCGCGCCTGGCCGCCATCGGTTTCGTCTGGCTCGCGCTCTTCGCGCTGCTCTTTACCATCGGGGACGCGCTCGGGGTCTGGCCGTTCCCGCCGATGGGAGGGTTTGCGGGAAGCGATCTCGTGGCTGGCCTCCTGTTCGGAGTCGTGCTGCTAGTGACTCTCGCCGTAAGCCGTAAGCCGTAAGCCGGATGCGTAGGCCGTCCTTCCCGTTTCCCGTCTGCGATAGAATGCCCATCCCGGCGGCCGGAGATGAGTTCGGGCCCTGTGCGACGGAAGTCTCCGAACCTCGTCAGGTCCGGAAGGAAGCAGCGATCAGGAGGCGCCACCGGGCGCCGCAGGTCAACCTGAGCTCATCTTCGGCCGCCGGAATTTTCGATCGGGAAAGCTTTCATGCACGTCGCGCTCCCTCGAAAGTGGCGGCCTCGGATCTTCGAGGACCTCGTCGGCCAGGAGGCCGTCGCGCGCACGCTGTCCAACGCCATCGCCGAGGGCCGGGTCGCCTCCGCGTACCTGCTGACGGGGCCGCGCGGCGTCGGTAAGACTTCGACGGCGCGCATGCTCGCCCGGGCTCTGAACTGCGACAAGGGCCCGACCATTCGGCCGTGCGGCGAGTGCGCGTCCTGCCGCGAGATCCTCGACCGCGGCGATTCGCTCGACGTGCTCGAGATGGACGGCGCGTCCAACCGGAAGATCGAGCACGCGCGCGAGCTCATCGAGACCGTCCGCTACGCGCCCCAGCGCGACCGCTTCCGCATCGCGATCATCGATGAAGTCCACATGCTCACCAACGAGGCCTTCAACGCGCTCTTGAAGACGCTCGAGGAGCCGCCGGCCCACACGCGCTTCATCCTCGCCTCGACCGAGCTTCACAAAATCCCGGCGACGATCGTGTCGCGATGCCAGCGATTCGCCTTCCGCGCCCTGACGGTCAAGGAGATCGGAGCGCAACTCCAGAAGGTGGCGAAGGCCGAAAAGATACAGGCCACGCCCGGAGCCTTGCGCCTACTCGCGTCGGCCGCGGAGGGGAGCCTGCGGGACGGCCTTTCGTTGCTCGACCAGGCGGCGACGGTTGCGGGCGGGACCGTGGACGAGGCGCGGTGCGCCGAGATTCTGGCCCTGGTCAACCAGGAGCTGCTCGAGGGCATGTACTCGGCGGTGGCCGGGGGCGACCGCTCGGCCGCGATCACCCACCTCGGGCGGCTCACGGAAGCGGGCGCCGATCCCCGGCACGTCCTGAAGGAATTCGTGGCCTTTCTGCGGCGCCTGCTGATGGTGGCCGCCGGGGCGACCGCGGACGTTCCGGAGGAGGAACGGGCGCGCGTGGCCGCGCTGTCGAAGGCGATGTCCTACGACAACCTTCTGCGCGCGGTTTCGCTCGCACTCGAGGCGGACGCCCTGGCGCGGCGGATCGACGATCCTGCGCTGGCCGTCCAGATGCTGGTCTTGAAGCTCGCGGAGCTGCCGCGGCTGCGCGGGATCGAGGAGGCGATTGCCGCCGCGCCCGCGTCCGCCGCGAAGCCGGCGGCGCCGGCGCCCGCGCCGCGCCCGAGCGGCTCCGGCCCCCGGATTGTGTCGCTCGTTTCCGTCGAGCCCGAACCCGAGGAGTCGCGCGCGGCCGCAGCACCCCCGGGCAGCGATCCGCTCGAGCGATTCCACGACATCCTGGATTCACGCCGCCGCGTGACTGCCGCGCAGGCGAGCCTTGCCGAATCGATCTCCGCGGCGGGCGACGACCTCGTTCTGCGCTTCGGTATCGACCGCGCCGCGGCCAAGGAGGCGCTCGAGGAGCACGGCGCGAAGAAGCTGCTGGCCGAGGTGGCGCGGGAGGCGTTCGGGCGGACGATGCGCGTCGTGTTGAAGACGGGCCCGCCCGCCGACGGCGACCTCGGCAAGGCGGCGCGCGAGGTGCCCCGCGCGACGATCGCGCGCGAACGCGCGAGCTCTCGCGCCGAATTGGACCCCATGGTGCGTTCGGCGATGGAGCTGTTTCACGGGGAGCTGACGGAGATCAAGGAGGAGGAATGACCCGGTCGTAGGGGCGGGCTTGTCCTTGCCCGCGGGCGGCCGCGAGGGCCGCCCCTGCGGCGTCCACACACCATGAATATCCAGAAGATGATGCAGCAGGCCCAGACCATGCAGACGAAAATGCAGGAAGAGCTGGCGGCCATGAAGATCGAGGCGACCGCGGGCGGCGGAATGGTGAAAATCGAGATGTCGGGCGCCAAGGAGATCCTGGCCGTCCACATCGAGAA
>JANMPW010000002.1:0-36389 GCA_031370065.1 Acidobacteriota bacterium | reverse complement strand
ATCTCGATTCCGACCGCGCCCGTTCCGGCGTAAAGATCCAGCACCCGGGCGCCCGCCACCCGGTCCGCGAGCAGATTCAGGAGGGCCTGCCGCGCGCGGCCCGACGTGGGGCGCGCCGCCGGGGAGGCTTCGAGCTTGCGGCCCTTCCAGCGTCCTTCGAGCACCCGCACGACGGGTGCGCTCGCTCCGCGCCCACTCATCGCGGCGGCTCTGGCGGCGCGAACTGGTATCGAAGCTCCTCGATCTTCACCCATTGCGAATAGGGCTCGTTGACGCCTTCGATCTCGACGTAGCCGGTGGCTCTCTCCAGGTGCACGACACGAAAGACGTGGCCGTCCAGCCGGCGCAGGAGCGTGCCCGGGGGCAGGAGGTCGGGAGCAAAGCGCGAGGGCGGGGCGAGCGGGCTCAGGAAGATTCCCTTGAGGCCTTCGAGTGCGGAGCGCAGCGACGACGACGCCCAGTCCCCGGTCGACAGGTCGTCGTACCGGATGACCTTGCGGCTGCCGTCCGGGCGGGCGAGAGTGACTGCCGATTCGCCCGCGAGCTCCCCCGCGAGTCCCGTACGCATGTCGGCGGTCACGTTCCAGATGTCGCTGCGGGCGAAGAAGTCGCAAAAGAACTGCGTCTCTGAGGCGGCGAGATGCTCGCGTTTGACCTGGTCCTTGCCGCCCTGGTGCGTTTTCCAGACCAGCGTCCGATCGCGAAAGAGGGTGAGGCGCTCGTACCCCTGGCTCGATTGGCGGATCCACTCCGCGCAAAAGGTGGGGCCGCGCGGCGGCTCGGGCGTGGCGGTTGGAGGGGGGCCCGCCGCAAGCGCTGCTGCGAGAACCAGGAGCGGCGGCGTCATTCTCGCTTCGCCCTTGCCGCCGCGAGAGCAAATGCCAGCTCGTCTTGCGCCCCGATGCGCCCGGCGTGCCGCGCGGCGAGCGTTTGCGCCAGGGCCGCTCCCACGGCCGGACCGGCCGGCACGCCGCCGGCGAGCAGGTCTGCGCCCCGGATCTCGAGGCGCAGGCACCGCGCTGCCGCGCCGCTCTCCAGCAGCACGCGACGCTGCCGCGCCGGCACCCCGGCCGCGGCCGCGACGATCTCGTCCGCGGACAGGTCTTTCCTGCCGCGACGCACCGCCGGGACGGACCGTGTCGCGGTGGCTCCGGAGAGTTGCCCGGCCACCTCCGGCCACCGCCGAAAGATCCGACCCTCCGCTCCGGCGAGCGCGAGGCGCTCTGCGACGCGTTCGACTTCCCGTTCGCCCGCGTGTCCCATCCAGGCAAGAAGGTAGCAGAGCCAGGTGGTCTGGCCCTCGAACGCACGGGACAACCCCTCGGCCCTGCGCACCCTGTTCGCGGCGAGAGGGTCGGCGGCGAGGGCCGGCTCGACGGCTTCTGACAAGCCCACGGCAAACATCAGCGCGATCGCCCGCCATCGCTCGGGCTCCTCGAGGAGCCGGCGAGTCTCTCGCCGCACCCGGTCGCCCGAGACGCGCGCGAGGGCGCGTCCCGTCAGCGCGGCGGCGATGGCCTCGCGCGTTTCGGACGGAATGCGGAAGCCCAGACGGTTGGCGTAACGCACCGCTCGGAAGATGCGCGTGGGATCGTCGAAAAAGGACCGCGGATGCAGCTCCCGGATTTCGCTGCGCGCCAGGTCCCTCGCCGCCCCGAAGGGATCGACCAGCCTCCGGCCAGGCGCGAGCTCGAGCGCCATCGCGTTGACCGTGAAGTCCCGCCGCGCGAGATCCTCCTCGATCGAAACCCCCGCGACGATCCCGGGTAGGGCACCCGGGTGCGAGTAGGTCTCGCGGCGTGTCGACGCCACGTCGACCGTTTCGCCGCTCGGAAGCGCGAGCGCGGCGGTGCCGAATCTTTGATGTTCCCGGATCGATCCTCCGAGCCGCGCCGTGAGGCGTCGGGCGAAGTCGATTCCATCCCCCTCGACGACGAGGTCGAGATCCCGCACGGTTTGCCCGAGAAGCAGATCGCGCACGATCCCGCCGGCGAGATAGAGGGCCACGCCGCGCTCGCCCGCAGTGTCCCTCGCCGCGATCACCAGCGGGCGCAGACGCCGCGGCATCCGCCGCAGCGCTCCGGAGACTTCAAAAGCCCTTCTAGAAGACGTACTCGACGGACCCCTCCCCCGCCAGTGCCTGGATCTCGCTCGTCAACCGGGGAGAAGGGGCGATCCGCATCGAGTCGGCCGCCTTGAGGGTCGCCTCGAACTCCCCGGGCCGGATCAACCGGATCGACACGGGGGTCGTCCCCGGGTGGGAGCGGAGCCTCTCCTGCAGCCGCGCGAGAACGCTTTCGTCGGCGAAGGCGAGATTGACGCGGATCGCGAGCTCCCGGGCGCGGCGCTCGCGGATGCCCTCGAGCGGCGTGATCTCCTGCACGGTCAGCTCGATGGCGCCGCCGGCCTCCCGCACGGTCGCCGTCAGCAGCACGGGCAGATTCTCGCAGACCCAGTCCTGCACCTTCTCGTAGAGGCTGGCGAAGATCGCGACGGGGACGGTGCCGCTCGTGTCCTCGAGCGACGCCTTCAGCATCGTCTTGCCCTCGTTGACTCCCTTTTTGATTTTCTGCTTCTTCAGGGCGCCGAGCACTCCGGCGATGCGGACCGACTGCTCGACCCGCGACCCGAGGTCCGCAATGCGCGACTGGGCGAACCGCTCGATCTCGTCCGCGAAGCGCGTGAGTGGATGCCCGGTGACGTAGAAGCCGAGCGTGTCCTTTTCGCCCTTGAGCTTCTCGTCGAGCGGGCCCTCGGGCTGGTCCGGAAACTCGTCGCCCGGCGGCCCGTCTTGCGCGGCGGCGCCGCCGAAGAGGCTCGACTGGCCGAGGGCCGTCTCCTCCCGAAAACGGGCTGCGCGGCCGAGCACCCGTTCGGCCGCGGCCGCAAGGGTCGCGCGGTTCTTCCCGAGCGAGTCGAAGGCGCCGGCCGCAATCAGGGCATCGAGCGCGCGCTTGTTGACCATGCGCGAATCGAGGCGCATCGCAAAGTCGGTGAAGGTGGCGTACGGCCGCTCTCGGCGCTCTTCCAGGATCCCCTGGGCCGCCGCCTCGCCCACGCCCTTGATCGCGCCCAGGCCGAAGCGGATCGCCGCGCCAACGGCCGCGAAGCTCGTTCCAGATTCGTTGATGTCGGGCGGCAGAACGGGGATGCCCGACTCCTGGCAGTCGCCGAGAACCTTAACGATGCCCTCGGTCGATCCGATCTCGGCCGAGAGGTTCGCGGCGAGGAAATCGACCGGATAGTGGGCTTTGAGGTAGGCCGTCTTGTACGCCACCAGCGCGTACGCCACGGCGTGAGACTTGTTGAAACCATAGCGCGCAAACGGCTCGATCAGGGTCCAGAGCTCCTGCGCCTTCTTTTTCGGCGTTCCGTGCTCGACGCACCGCCGGAGGAACTTCTCGCCCTCCGCGACCATGATCTCGCGCTTCTTCTTTCCGATCGCCTTGCGCAGCAGATCGGCTTCGGCGAGCGAGTACCCCGCGACGAGCTGCGCGATGCGCATGACCTGTTCCTGGTAAACGAGGATTCCCAGCGTCTCCGAGAGGATCGGCTCCAGCTCAGGCAGCGGGTAGGTCACGCGCGTGCCGCCACGGCGCCGCACGTAGTCCTCGACGGTCCCGGCGTCCAGAGCGCCGGGGCGGTAGAGGGCGTTCAGGGCCGCGAGATCCACGAAGACCCTGGGCTTGGCCCGACGCAGGAGGTCCCGCATTCCCCCCGAATCGAACTGGAACACGCAGGCCGTGCGCCCCGAGCGGAAGAGTTCGTACGTCGGCTCGTCGTCGAGCGGGAGGTGGTCGAGGTCGACGGCGACGCCCAGCCGGTCGGCAACGGCCGCAACCGTAGCCTCGAGGATGTCGAGCGTGATGAGCCCCAGGAAGTCGATCTTGAGCAGGCCCATCTTCTCGACCGCGTTCATGTCGAACTGCGTCGTGATTTCGTCCTTGTTCGTCCGATAGAGCGGGAGGAATTCGATGATCGGGCGCGGGGCGATGACGACCCCCGCCGCGTGGATCCCGGCGTGGCGCGAGAGGCCTTCGAGGCGCTCGGCGATCTTGACGACCCGCGCGATCGACTCGTCGGCCGCCATCGCCTCCTTCAGGCCCGGCGAGTCCCGGAAGGCCCGCTCGAAGTTGACGTCGGGCCCGTCCGGCACGAGCTTGGCGATCCGGTCCCCGAGTGCCACCGGAAGAGACAGCACGCGCGCCACGTCGCGCACGGCGATTTTGGGCTTCAACTGCGAAAACGTCACGATCTGGGCCACGTTCTCGCGCCCGTATTTCGCGGTGACGTATTCGATGACTTCGCCCCGGCGCGCCTGACAGAAGTCGATGTCGATGTCGGGCATCGAGATGCGCTCGGGGTTCAGGAACCGCTCGAAGAGAAGGTCGTACTTGAGCGGATCGATCTCGGTGATCCGTAAGGCCCAGGAGACGATCGAGCCCGCCGCGCTGCCGCGGCCCGGCCCCACGGCGATGCCCCGCTCGCGCGCGTAGCGGATGAAGTCCGAAACGATGAGGAAGTACGAGGGGAAGCCCATCTTCTCGATGACCCCCATCTCGTAGGTCAGCCGCTCCCGGTACTTCTCGGCCGGGATCGCCGCAGCGTCGGCGGCCGAGAGCTCCGTGAGGCGCCGCTCGAGGCCCTCGCTCGCGAGGTCGCGAAAGTGCTCCGCCGGGGGCCGGCCTCCCGGCGCGGAAAACGTGGGCAGGTGGAGGCCGTCGCTGTCGAACGACACGGCGCAGCGCTCGGCGATCGCCACGGTGTTCGTCACCGCTTCCGCGCTCCAGGATCGGAACCGCGCCTTCATTTCGTCGGGATCTTTGACGTAGAACTCGTCGTTGTAGAAACGCATCCGGCGCTCGTCCTCGAGCGTCTTGCCCATGCCGATGCAGAGCAGGACTTCATGGGGAAAGGCGTCGTCACGCCGCAGGTAGTGGCTGTCGTTGGTCGCGACTGCCGGCGCCCCGGTCTCCGTCGAGAGCCGCAGCAGGTCGGGGACGATCGCGGTCTGCTGGGGCAAGCCGTGATCCATGATCTCGACGTAGAAGTTACCCTTGCCGAAGATGTCCTCGTACTCGAGGAAGGCTCTTTTCGCCGCGGCGTAGTTGCCGCGAGACAGGGCGCCGGCCACCTCGCCCTTCAGGCAGCCCGAGAGGCCGATGAGTCCCTCGGCGTGCTCCCGCAGCAGCTCCTTGTCCATGCGGGGCCGGTGGTAGAAGCCCGTCAGGTAGGCCTCGGACACGAGGCGCACGAGGTTGCGGTAGCCCTTCTGCGTGGCGGCGAGGATCGTCAGGTGGTACGCGTAGCCTTCGCCCGATTCGCTCGCCGCCTTCGCTTCCCGATTCTGGCGGTTGGACGGCGCGATGTACGCCTCGACGCCGATGATCGGCCGGATCCCGTGCTGCAGGGCCTCGTGGAAAAAGTGGAACGCGCCAAACATGTTGCCGTGGTCCGTGACGGCCACTGCCGGCATTCCGAGCTCCGCCACCCGCTTGCAGAGCTCGGGCAGCTTGTTCGCGCCGTCGAGCAGGGAGTACTGGCTGTGAAGGTGAAGGTGGACGAAGTCGCCGGACATCGGAGACCGATTCTATCCCTCCGAAAGATGATAAAAGCTCGAACCACGATGAGCGCACGCTTCGCCGTTCTCCTGCTGGCGATCGTCTCGGCGGCCTCGGCGCAGGAGGCGTCGTCGCCTTCTCCGACGGCAGGGCCCGCACCGGTTCCGGTGGGCCCCGACGCGGTGTGGACGCTTCCCCCGTCGTTCCTGCAGGCGATGCACAAGGCCTGCGACAAGCGTACGCCGGGGCGCTTCGGCGAGTGCTTCGTGTCCCAGATGCAGAAGGCGGGAGCGCCGGAGCCCGCCCTGGCCTTCGCCCGGCGCACCGGAAACCAGGGATACCTGCGCGACTTTCGCGACACGGGAAAGGTCGACATCGCGCACGCCGAGTACCCCTTCCGCGCCAACGAGAACCGGGTGTGCTTCCTGGTGAACGGGGAGCCCCCGATGATCGACATGGACGACCTCTCGCTGATCCGCGCCGACGCGCTCGCGGAGAACGCGACCTATGCCGCCCTGGTCAAGCGGTTCCCGAACCTTTCGATCTTTCCGGGCCTGCGCTTCGGCGTGACCGCTCCCGGGGCCGCCAACCTGAAGAACGGAGGCCAGCGCTTCATGCTGGACTTCCTGCTGCGCGATGGGTGCCATGCCTGCGCCGTCGTCGGCTCCATGAAGGTCGCCTACGACTTCGACGTCAACGGCAAGTTCATCGAAACGAAGGTCGGGCCCGTGCGGGCGCGGCGCTGAGCGGTCCGCCGTAGGGATCGAGCCCGCCCCATGGCACTGCGCCGCGCTTTGGGGACCTTCGACGCGACGATGGTCGTCGTCGGTGGAATCATCGGCGCGGGCATTTTCATCAACCCCTATCTCGTCGCCGAGCGGCTCCCCTCGTCCGCCTGGATCCTCGGGGCCTGGGCCTTCGGCGGACTGATCGCTCTGGCCGGAGCATTCGCGTTTGCCGAGCTCGCGGCGCTCTTTCCGAAGGCGGGCGGCGAATACGTCTACCTGCGCGAGGGCTACCACCCGGTCGTCGGCTTTCTCTTCGGCTGGGCCTCGCTGGTGATGATCCAGGGAGGAGGCATCGCGGCGGTCGCAATCACTTTCTCCCAGTATCTCCTGCGACTCTCGGGCGCGGGCGGCGCGGACCCAAGGCCGTTCGCCGTCCTGGCGCTGATCCTCGTCGCCCTCGTGAACTGCGCCGGCGTCAAGCCTGGAAGCCGGCTGTTGAACGTCCTCGTGGTCCTGAAGGTAGGCGCGCTCGCGGCCCTCATTGTGGGAGGCCTCTGGCTGGCGCCTTCGCTGCCCCGCGCCGACCCGGTCGCGACCGCGTCGCGGCCGACTGCCACGCTGCTCGTCTTCGGCGCGGCCCTCGTGCCAATCCTCTTTTCCTACGGGGGATGGCAGAACGCGAACGTCCTGGCCGAAGAGATCCGCGAACCGCGACGAACGCTTCCGCGCGCACTCGTTGTAGGGACCCTCCTCGTCATTGCCGTATACGTCCTCGTCAACGTGGTCTACCTGGCGGCGCTGGGGCGCGACGGCCTCGCGGCAACCTCGACGCCGGCCGCCAACGCCGTCCAACGTCTCTTCGGGCTGGGTGCGGAGCGATGGATCGCAGGCACGATCGCGATCTCGACCTTCGGGTTCCTGGACCTGACGATGCTCGGGCCTACGCGCATCTATTACGCGATGGCCCGGGACGGAGTGTTCTTCCCCGGCCTCTCGAACCTGCACCTGCGATTCGGGACGCCCCACCGCGCGATCCTTCTGCAGGCGCTCTGGGGGATCGTGCTCCTCCTGACGGGCACATACGGAGACCTCGTCGACTCGGTCGTGTTCGCCGACTGGATCTTCTTCGCCCTCACGATCGCCGCCGTCATGCGCTTCCGGCGCCGGTTTCCGCCCTCGGAGCGGGGACCCGAGGCCTACCTCTCGCCCGGTTATCCGGTTCTGCCAATCCTCTTCCTCGCAGCGTCGGCCCTCGTTCTAGCCGGCGTCATCCGCTCCAACCCGACGCGCTCGGCGATCGGGGTCGGACTGATTGCGGCCGGGCTGCCGATCTACTTCGCGTGCGCCGGACGCGCGAAGGCCCGGGGCGACTCGCCGTGACGCCCGCGACCGCTCCTTACATGGAGTGGGCGAAGACACGCCCGCGCCCTGAGATCGATCTGGCGGGCAGCAACCTTCTCGCCTGCACGCTCGACGACCTTCCCGGCGCGAGGGACGCAGTCGACATCGCCGGCGAAAGCCCCGACGGATACCCGCCCCTCGTCGACGCGATCGCGCGCCGCTACGGCGTGGCCTCCGATCGCGTCGCGATGGCGGGCGGATGCTCGGGAGCGAACTTCCTGGCCTGCGCGGCGCTTCTGGAACCCGGGGACGAGGTCCTCGTCGAGAGCCCCTTCTATGACCCCATGCCGGCAGCCGCGCGGCTGCTCGGCGCCTCGGTGAGCACGTTCGAGAGGCGGTTCGAGGACGGGTACGACGTGGATGTCGAGCGCATCGCGGCCGCACTCACGCCGCGCACGCGCCTCATCCTTCTCTCCAATCCGCACAATCCGTCCGGTGCCCTCGCGCGACCCGAGAGCCTTCTCGCCCTCGGCGCGCTGGCCGCGCGGCGCGGCTTTCGTGTCCTGGTGGACGAGGTCTACCTGGACACCGTCTTCGAGGAGAGGCCGGCCCCCGCGGCGACGCTTTCGCCTTTCTTCGTGTCGACGAGCAGCCTGACCAAGGCCTACGGGCTCGCGTCCCTCCGGTGCGGATGGGCACTGGCCGATCCGGACGTGACGCGCAGGATCCGCCGGGCGCGCGACCTCGTGGACGTCTGGGCGCCCATGCCGGCGGATCGCCTTTCCGTCGTGGCCTTCGCGAATCTGGACGCGCTTGCGGCCCGGGCGCGATGGATCGTCGAGACCAACCGCGGCGCGGTCAACGCCTGGCTCGTCCGTCGGTCGGACCTCGCCTGCGCGCCATCCCACGCCACCGTCGCCTTTCCGCGCCTCGAGGGGTTCGCCGACGCTTCGCCCTTCGCGGCGCGCCTGCTCGCCGAGACGGGCACGGCGGTGGCTCCGGGCCGCTTTTTCGGCTCCCCCGCGCACTTTCGCCTCGCTTTCGGGGGGCGCCCGGACCGGGTCGCAGCGGGGCTCTCGGCCATCTCCGCGATCCTCGACAACCCGGCTCCGGCTTGACAAGCGGCACCCGGCGTCCTACGGTTCGCTCTCTCCAGCCTGAGAACACCCGAAGGAGGAAGCATGCCGGACGACAAGCCTGCACAGGGCGGCGCGGACTACACCCAGTGGCACGAAGTCAAGAGCGGGGAGACCCTCTCCAAGATTGCCCAGCAGTACTACGGCGATGCGAGCCTCTACCCCAAGATCTTCGAGGCCAACAAGGACGTCCTCAAGGACCCGAACATGATTCGCGTCGGCCAGAAGCTGCGGATTCCCTGAATAAGAACCAACCGCAGGATTTGAAATGATTCCAAGAAAAGAAAGAGGAGGAGAAATGCTGAAGACATCGTGGAAATACGCCCTCGTGCTCGTTTGCGCGGCGACCCTCGCCTGCAACAGCGGGAAGGCCCCGGCCGAAGCGGCCATGAAGCTCGCCGAAGAGGCGGTCAGCGGCGCGCGCACCGAGGCGGAGAACCTCGTGCCCGACGACGTGAAGTCGCTCTCGGACGACATGGCAGTGGCCAAGGACCAGATGGCGAAGGGCGACTACAAGACCGCGCTCGCCTCGGCGCAGTCGATCCAGCAGAAGTCCAACGACGTGCTGGCCAAGGCCAAGGCCAAGAAGGACGAGCTCACGGCGACCTGGAACCAGATGAGCGAGAGCCTTCCGAAGATGCTCGACGCGATCAAGAGCCGCGTGGACATCCTCTCGCAGTCGAAGAAGCTCCCCGCCGGTCTCGACGCGGCCAAGCTCACCGCCGCCAAGGACGGGCTCGCCGCGGCGACCACGGCCTGGGGCGAGGCTCAGGAAGCGTTCAAGGGCGGCAAGTGGGCCGACGCCATCGCCAAGGCCACGACCGTCAAGGACAAGGCGACCGAGATCATGGTCTCGCTCGGAATGCAGGCCGGCGGCGCGGCTGCTGCGGCGCCCGCCAAGTAACTCTTTCTCAAATTGCAAACAACGGGCCCGCGCAAGCGGGCCCGTTTCCTTTTCAGCCGACCGGCCCCCTCATCGGTCATCCCGACCCATCTCTCATCCCGAGCGCAGCGAGAGATCCCAACTCGAACGACCCTGGAAGTTCGGGATCCCTCGGGCCTGCGGCCCTCGGAATGACGCAAGGACTACGCCTTCAGCGTTCTTCTTGCGTCATTCCCATTCAATCGTCGCCGGCGGCTTCGACGTGATGTCGTAGACGACGCGATTGATCCCGCGCACGCTGCCCACGACGCGGCTGGCGATCGCGTCGAGCACGTCGTGGGGCATACGGAACCAATCGGCCGTCATGAAATCGGTCGTCTGCACGGCGCGCACGGCCATCACGAACTCGTGCGTCCGGCCGTCGCCCATGACGCCCACCGAACGGACCGGCAGGAGGACCGCGAAGGCCTGGGAGATGGAGTCGTAGAGCCCGGCCGCGCGGATTTCTTCCAGGACGATCTCATCGGCCTTCTGCAGGAGGGCCACCTTTTCCGCTGTGACCTCACCCGGAATCCGGACCGCGAGGCCGGGGCCCGGGAACGGATGGCGCGCCAGGAACTCCCGCGGCAGACCGAGCTCGGCGCCGAGCAAGCGCACCTCGTCCTTGAAGAGCTCGCGCACCGGCTCGATCAACTCGAAGCCGAGGCGCTCCGGCAAGCCGCCCACGTTGTGGTGCGTCTTTATGACGGCCGACGGCCCCTTGATGGAGACCGACTCGATGACGTCGGGATAGAGGGTCCCCTGCGCGAGGAAGCGCGCGTCCGGAATGCTTTTGGCTTCTTTCTCGAACACGTCGATGAAGGTCCGCCCGATGATCTTGCGCTTCTGCTCTGGGTCCGTGACGCCCGAGAGGCGCGATAGAAAGAGGTCGGCCGCGTCGACCGCGTGCACGCGAATCCCGAGACGGGAGAAGGCCTCGACCACCTGCACCCGCTCGTGCGCACGCATGAGGCCGTGGTCGACGAAGATCGGGTAGACGCGGTCCCCGAGGGCTTCCCGCAGGAGGATCGCGGTGACCGAGGAGTCGACACCACCCGAGATCGCGCAGATGACCGCGCCCGATGGCGCCTGAGCGCGGATCGCCGCGACCTTCTCGTGGCGGAAAGAGGCCATCGTCCATTCCGGCTTCACGAGGCAGACGCGGAAGAGGAAGTTTTCCAGGATTTCGGTGCCGTGGGGCGTGTGCCGCACCTCGGGATGAAACTGGAGCGCGTAAAGGCCGCGCTCGGCGTTCTCGAAGGCCGCAATCGGGGTATCGGAGGTCGAGCCGATGACCCGGGACCCGGGCGGCGGTGCGAGGACCGAGTCGCCATGGCTCATCCACACGGTTTGCTGCTCTTCGAGCCCCGCAAAGAGCGGCGAGTCGGTCGCGACCCGCGCCGTCGCACGGCCGAACTCGCGGCCCTCCGCGCGCTCGACTCGTCCTCCCTGCGACTGCGCGAGCCAGTGCATCCCGTAGCAAAGCCCGAGCACCGGAACGCCCGCCGCCATCGGATTCGCGGCCAGCACGGGGGCATCCTTGTCGTAGACGCTCTGCGGTCCGCCCGACAGGATGATGCCGACCGGGTTCCACCGCCGAATCTCCTCGGCGGAGGCGCTCGGCGCAAGCACTACGGAGAAGACGCGCGCCTCCCGGATCCGGCGCGCGATCAGCTGCGTGTACTGACCCCCGAAATCCACGATCAGGATCGGGCGCGGCAGCGCGGTCATGCGGGTCCCGCCTTCCAGAGCAGCGCCAGCGGCCCCGCCGCGGCGGCGGCCGGAACCAGAGCGAGCCCCGCTGCCGCGAAGGGTGCGACCGCCGCGAGCAGCGGGGCCACGAGGGACCCGGGGGCCTGCTTCAGCGCCTCGCGCTCCCCGATCCACATCAAGACCGCGCTCGCCGCGAAGAAGAGAACCGGAAAAGCGGCGCTGAAGGCGCGGCCGTAGGTCGAGGGCACGGGGCGCTTGCGCTTGCCGAAAACGGCCCGCTCCGCGAGTGAAACGCTCAGGATGACGAAAAGGCTCACCGCGTAGGCCGGCGAGAAGAACACCAGAGCCTGCAGGAGAAAGCGACTTTCCGGCGCGGGCGCGGCGTCCCCGGTCCAGGCCTGGAAGAACGGGTAGATACCGAAGCCGGGATCATCCCGCCCGTGCGTCAACAGGAAGACGAGCACGTTCAGGAGGAAGGCGGAGGGGAGCAGGAGCGCGGCTTGCCGGAGAAACTTCACGTCCCGACCGATTGTAGCCGATGTGTCCGACGCCGGGTCGCTAGAATACGCGGACGTGGCCCTGAGAAAGTCCACGCGAGTCTGGCTCGTCGTCCTCGCCGCCGCCATCGCGGCGACGGTCCTGATCGAGCGCGCAGCGCCCGAGAGCGGATGCTGGGCCCTCCTCGCGAAGGCCGTGGCGGCCCAGGCAGCCTGCATCCTGCTCTGGAGGCTCGGGGTCGCCGCGTTCCGGGTGATCGTCCGACGTCTCGCGCTGCGCCTGGCGTTCTCGTACTTTCTGATCGGCGTCGTGCCCATCCCGTTGCTCGCCGCCCTGCTTTCGCTCACCGGGTACATCGTCGCGCACCAGTACGTGGCCAATCGCCTGCGCCGCGAGATCACGGCCGTCGGGGAAGCCGCCGCGAGGTCCGACGCCCGGCTGCCCGGGATCTCGGTTGCCTCCGACGGCAAAGTGACGGCTTCCGACGCGCCCTGGCTGCCGGCGGGGGCGCCCGCCCCCTGGGCGCGCGGACTCGACCGGCCCGGTTTTCTCGTCGACGGGAACGACGTCTGGCTCGCCGTGCCCGGAGAAAAGGCCGGCACGGTGCAGCTCGTTCACCTGAACGAGCCGGAAACGCCGTGGCTCCAGCAGCTCGCCGACCGCACCGGATACGAGACAGGCATCGACGTCGGGACGTCGCGCCAGGAGGGACCGAATTTCTCGATCGACGACAAGCCCCGCGACCGCGGACTGCGGGTCGGCAAGGGCAAGCTGCGCGACCGCAAGGAGACAATCGTGCGTCGTCCGCGCGGGGCGGCCCCTGCGGGCACGGATGTGTGGCGAAGCACCTGGGTCCACGCCTTCTACCTCGAGACCGCGCTCAACGCCGCGGAGGAAAAGGCCGAGACGGGCAGGAACGTTGCGGTCCTCACCGCGGTCACCTCGCTCCAAGTCATTTTCAGTCAGCTCTTCACCCAGGGCGTGGATGAGATCAGTGGCGTCGTCCGGATCGCCTTCCTGGTTCTCGTCTCCATCGTCCTCGGCGTCTACGCCGTCGCCCTGGCGATCGCGTTCGTGCTCGTCGGGTCGATCGCGCGCAACGTCAACCGCCTGACTCGCGCCACCGCGGCCGTGGCGCGGGGCGACTTCTCCGAGCGGGTCCATTCGAAGTCGCGCGACCAGATCGGGGACCTCGCCCGCTCCTTCGACGGCATGGCCGACTCCATCCAGCGCCTGCTGCTCGACACGGCCCGCAAGGAACGCCTCGAGAGCGAGATCGCGATCGCAAGGACGATCCAGCACAAGCTCCTTCCCCCGCCTGAGGCGCGCCTCGATGGAGTCTCCGTGCTCGCGCACTTCGAGCCGGTCGCCGAGATCGGCGGCGACTACTACGACTACGTCCGGATGCCGGACGGCCGTCTCGGCTTCGCGCTCGGCGACGTCTCCGGGCACGGCTTGCCGACGGGCCTGCTCGTCGCGATGGCGAAGGCCGGCCTCTCCTCCCTCATCGAGGCGGGCCACGACGGCGGCGAGCTCTTCGCGCGCATGAACGACCTGATTCACCGTTCGACGGACCCGCGGCATTACATGACGCTCGCGTTCCTCGCCTACGACGGCACGACGCGCAGAGGGACCCTGACCAATGCCGGGCAACTGGCGCCGTACCGGGTTTCGGGAACGCGGCTCGACGCCCTCGCGCTTGCCTCCTTCCCGCTCGGTCTCTTCCCCGGCAAGGCCTTTCCGTCCCGCGCCGAGAGCTTCACGGCCGGCGACATCCTCGTTTTCTATAGCGACGGCCTGATCGAAGCCGTGGACGGGAAGGACGAGGCCTTCGGCTTCGAGCGCTTCGAGGCGGTTCTTCGCGCGCATTCCGCGGCGGGCGCCGCGGCCGTGCGCGATGCGATCCTGTCCGCCGTCGCAACTCACACCGGGGGTCGCCCTGCGGACGACGACCGCACGCTGCTGATCCTGACGCTCGACTGACGCTGCGATAGAGTTCGCGGCCAACGAGATGGAGTGAATATGCTCAAGATGGCCCTTGGCGCCCTCGGGTGCCTCACCACATCCCTGCTCCTCGCCCAGTCCTCCCCCTTCGTCGCTGAACGGACGGAGCGGCTCCTCGTCAACGAGCTCTCTGGCGACCTCGCGTTCGAGACGCTGCGGATCACGACGCAGTGGCACAAACCCTCGGGATCCGAGGGATTCTTCGCCGTCGCGCGCTACGTCGAGGAGAAGGCGAAGGCTGCGGGCTTGAGCGATGTCCGCTGGATCGATCAGGTCGCTGAGGCGCCCTCGTGGACCTGCCACCGGGCCGACGCGTGGCTGCTCGAGGGCGAAGGCGCGGCGGCGAAGGAAACGCGCCTGGGGTCCTACGCCGAGGTCGCCACCTCGATCGCCGACAACTCCCGCCCGGCGGACGTCACGGCCGAGCTCGTGGACGTGGGCGCCGGGGAAGGAGCCTCCGACTACGAGGGGAAGAACGTCCGGGGCAGGGTCGTTCTTGCTTACGGGCCGCCGGCGGCCGTGATGGAGCAGGCGGTCTGGAAACGCGGCGCCGCGGGAATCCTGGCCTACTCCTCCACGCGCCTGAACCCGCTGGCCGATGCGCCGGACCAGATCGCGTGGCAGGGCGTCCCGGCCGAGGACGGCCCTCACGGCGAGAAGACGACGTTCGCTTTCATCCTTTCGGCGCGCCAGGGCAAGGCCCTCTCGAACCTGCTTCGCGGCGAAGTCTCCCACCGGTGGGGAGGCTCCGGGCCGGGGTCCTCGGTGCCGTTGCGCGTCCGGATCGTCGTCGAGTCGTCCGTTCTTCCGGAGAAGAAGACCGCGATGGTCGAGGCGCGGATCCCGGGGACCGACCCCTCCCTGCCCGAGATCGTGCTCACGAGCCATCTCCAGGAGGAGAAGTTCTCGGCCAACGACAACCAGTCCGGGGTCGCGAGCATGCTCGAGATCGGCCGGACGCTGACGCGCTTGATCGCCGAGGGCAAGCTGCCCAAACCCCGCCGCGGGATCCGATTCTGGTGGTGCGACGAGATCTACTCCGAGTACCGGTACTTCGCCGACCACCCTGGCGACGAGAATAAGATCCTCGTCGACCTCAATCAGGACATGGTCGGCGCGAAGCAGTCCGTCGGGTTTCGCACGCAGTTCATGGCCCGCACGCCGTGGTCGCGGCCGTCCTACCTTTCCGACGTCGAGGAGAGCGTCCTCGACGCGGTGGTCAAGGGCAACAACGCCTACCTGCCCGCCTGGCAGTCCGATTCCATCCCGCCCGGGGTGGCCTTCTCGAAGCCGATTTTCTCCCGCCTCGGCACGCGCGAGCCCTTTCACGCGGAGGCTGTCCCCTACTTCGACTCGACCGACCACCTCGTCTTCAACGACTCCTGGGTGGGCGTTGCGGGAACGACGCTCACCAACTGGCCCGACGAAAACATCCATTCGTCTTCCGACGACCTCTGGCAGATCGACCCGACGCAGTTGAAGCGCAACGCCTTCGTCGTCGCGGCGACCGCGTGGTGGCTCGCCACGGCGGACGCGGGCGACGTGTCCGGCCTCGCCGTGTTCGTCGCGGCGCGCGGGGTCGAGCGCCTCGGGCGCGACCTCGCAACGGCGCAGGCCTGGATTGCAGCCGGAAAGGGGACCGACGACGAGCGCCGCCGCGCGGCGGCAAGCCTCCTCGACGTCGCGCTCGCAAAGGAGATCGCCGCCGTGGAGTCCTCGGGCGCGATTGCCACGCCGGATCCCGTCGGGGCCGCGGCAATCGCAGATCGCACCGCCATGTTGCGGGTCGTCGCCGGCTCGCTGAAGCAACGCCTCGGGAACGCTCCGACGACACCACCGGACGTGACCCTCGAGCGCCTCTCACAGCGCATCCCCCGGCTCGCCGCCGCGACGCTCGACACCTGGATGGCCCTGGAGGTACGGGTGTCCGAGAAGCGTCGGACCGAACGCCGCGTGCGGCGCGACGAGAAGGAGCGCGCGGAAAAGCTGCGCAAGGCAGGAGAGACGCCCGCGAAAGCGAAGACACCGAGCGACGACGAGGACGGCCCGGCGCTCTCTGCCCTGATGGCCACCGAGGCGATGAATTGGATCGACGGCAAGACCAACGCCGCCGACATCGCGCGGCGCGTCTGTTCCGAGGCGCTTTCGGCCGGCTGGTGGTACTACGGCGAAGCGACGCCGGCCCTTGTCGAGAAGTTCCTCGAAAAGCAGGCGAAAGACGGGCTCATCGTCTGGTGAAACCCCTGCCCCGCCAGATCAGCGCCAGCGTCCGGCCTTCCAGACCCAGCCGTGGCGAGTGCTCTTCCAGTGTCCCGGGACCCAGACGGCGCCGGGGTGCGACGGCAGCGCCCAACGGCCCGGCACCCAGACGTACGCTGTCCCGCTCCAGCGGTGGTATCCCCCGATCCAGAAATAGCCCTTACCCGGCGCGACGGCCTTCGCTTCGACCCGCGGCGCAGGCGGAGCGATTTTCACGTAGACCGGAAGCGCCGCGAGCGGCGCGCTCGCCACAAGAGCGCCGGCCAGTGCGAGCGAGGCCAGGATCCTTCGGTTCATCTGTGTCCTCCGTTTGATCTGACGACGCGAGCGGGCGCCCGGTTGACGCCGCCCATCATAACTCCCCGTTGAGGACTCGTGCGAGCGTCGTGCGGTCGATGTTGCCTCCCGAGAGAATGATCCCGACCCGCTTGCCCGCCAGCCGATCCACGAGGGCCAGAACGCCGGCGAGGCCGGCGGCGCCGGCTCCCTCGGCCAGATTGTGGGTGGTTCGCAGAAGCACGCGGACCGCCTCTGCGATCCCGGCGTCGGTCACCGTCACGAATTCCGCGAGGCCCCGCTGCATGGGCCCGAACGTCATCGCATAGACGCTGCGCGTGGCGAGGCCGTCCGCAAACGTGTCCGCCGAATCCTTTGGCACGGGCTTGCCGGCGTGCCACGAGTCGTGCGCGGCCGAGGCCCCCGCCGCCTGGACGCCGTAGACCGGCAGGGAGGGGCGGAGCGTCCGCGCGACCGTGAGGGCGCCCACCGCCTGGGAACCGCCGCCCACGCTCACGACGAGGGCATCGAGCTCGGGAATCTCGCGCAGCATCTCGAGCGTCACCGTCGCGGCGCCAGCCAGCACGCGTGCGTCGTTCGTGGAGTGGATCAGGCTCAGGCCGCGCTCGCGCACGAGCCGTTCGGCGACCGCCACGGACTCATCGTAGTCCCGGCCCTCCTCGATCAGGGTCGCCCCGTAACCGCGCATCCCCTCGTTTTTCTCCGGGTTGTTGCCCCGCGGAACGCAGATCGTGACGGGGGCGCCATAAAGGGCGCCGGCGCAGGCCACGCCGAGGCCGTGATTGCCGCGCGTGGCCGCCACGATGCCCCGGCGCCGCTCTTGCTCCGACAGGAGCGTGACGGCCGACAGGGCGTTGCGGATCTTGAAGGAGTTCGTCGGTGCCTGGTTCTCGTGCTTGACCCACACGGAGATGCCGCGCCCGACCGCTGCGTCGAGCGAGGCGTAGCGGCGCAGAGGTGTCGGAGCGATCAGGGGGCGGATGCGGGCCTCTGCGGCGAGGACGTCTGCGAAGGAAATCGGCCAGGCCTCGTCCGAACGCTCGACGGCTGTCATGATCCGTGAAAATATCCGGGCTCGCGATGCATCCCAAGCGGAAAGAGAAGGTGGAAGCAAAATCGCGCAGCCTCTCGGTCGAAGAGGTCGCGTCGACCAGCCCTTCCCCAGCCCGCGGCGTGGCGGAAGAATAGGAGGGGCCCATGCGGCAATCGACGCTTACAGCGGGAGTGCTCTGCTCCCTTCTCGGTGCCCACGAGAGCGCGGCCCAGGGTTCGAAGGCTCCGGACCTCGCGACGGCGAGGGTCGTCGACCTGACGCACGCCTTCGATGAGAAGACGATCTACTGGCCGAACTCCCCCTCGGCCTTCGAGCTCAGGTCGCAGGCGTATGGCCAGACGCCCGGAGGCTGGTTCTATTCGTCGAACACATTCTGCACACCGGAGCATGGAGGGACGCACCTCGACGCGCCGATCCACTTTGCCAAGGATGGCCTGACCGCCGACCGCATCCCCGTCCGCCAGCTCATCGCTCCGGCTGCCGTGATCGACATTCGGAAGAAGACCGCAGCCGACCCGGACTACCGGCTCACCCTCGAGGACGTTCGGGACTGGGAACGCCGTCATGGGACGATCACCCCTGGCACGATCGTGCTCCTCGAGACGGGCTGGAGTGCGCGCTGGCCGGACAAGAAGACCTACCTCGGAGACGACACGCCCGGAGACGTCTCGAAGCTGCATTTTCCGTCCTACGGAAAGGAGGCGGCGGAATATCTCGTGCGCAAACGCAAGGTCGGCGCGCTCGGCGTGGACACGGCATCGATCGACTACGGCGCCTCCAAAGATTTCATCGTGCACCAGATTGCAAACGGCGCGAACGTTCCCGGTCTCGAAAACGTCGCACACCTGGACGAGCTTCCGGAAACGGGCGCCTGGGTCGTCGCCCTTCCCATGAAGATTGCCGGGGGCTCCGGGGGTCCCCTGCGCATCGTGGCCCTGCTTCCCTGACGAGGACCTCGATGGCATTGAACCCGCATCCCTTCGGCCTGCACCGTTCCCTCGACCCTCCCGGCGTCCTGCCGCAGGTCGCCCGACGGCTCGACGCGACGCCCCGCGCCCTCGAGAACGAAATGGCCATCGCGGTCCGCGCACTTTCCATTGATTCGGCGTCGTTCCTTCAGCTGCGCGAGACGGAGTCCGCGACCGGCGAAACGGTCCGCGCGCAGATCGCCCGGATCGTCGGCGAACGCGGCAAGATGCAGAACCCCGTGACCGGTTCGGGAGGAATGCTCCTCGGAGAGGTGAGCGCCGTGGGGCCCCGTCATCCCGCGGCGGGCCGTGTCCGCCCCGGCGAGAGGATTGCCTCTCTCGTTTCACTGACCTTGACGCCGTTGCACCTCGAGACGATCGGCGACATCCATGTCGAGACCGAGCGCGTGGACGTCACGGGAACCGCCATCCTCTTCGAGCGGACGCTCTTCGCGTGCCTGCCGGAGGACTTTTCCGAGGCGGTGGCCCTGGCGGCCTTCGACGTGGCCGGTGCGCCCGCGAGCGTGCTCCGCGATGCGCGTTTCGGCCAGACCGTCGTCGTCATCGGGACCGGAAAAGCGGGCCTCCTGTGCCTTGCAGCCGCCCGGGAGAAGGTGGGCGCGGAGGG
This sequence comes from Acidobacteriota bacterium, assembly GCA_031370065.1. Classification (GTDB taxonomy): domain Bacteria; phylum Acidobacteriota; class Thermoanaerobaculia; order UBA5066; family Gp7-AA6; genus DAHUXD01. The sequence continues at coordinate 17,280 of JANMPW010000002.1, read as the reverse complement.
CAAGGTCCTGGCCGTCGAGCCGTCGCCGCGGGCCGCGGAGCGCGCACGAGCGCTCGGTCTCGCGGACGAGGTCTTCGCGATCGACGCCCGGGATGCGGTGGCGATGCTGTCCGCCGTGGAGGCCGCCACGGGAGGGAGCATGGCCGATCTGGTCGTCAACGTGGCCAACGCCTCGGGCACCGAAGCCGCGAGCGTTCTCTGCGCGCGGGACGACGGGACGGTCCTGTTCTTCGGCATGGCGACTTCGTTCTCGGCGGCGGCCCTTGGGGCCGAGGGCCTCGCCAAGCCCACGTCCTTGATGATCGGCAACGGGTTCGTCCCCGGCCATGACGAGGCGGCGCTCGGCCTCTTGCGCCGGCACGCCGCGCTCGCGCAGGCCTTCGCGGCCCTCTCGGGAAGCCCCGCGCGTTGACCGCCGCCCGCGAGCTCACCGAAACGATCCTCCGGTCCGGCGCGCGCCGCGTCGCCTTCCTCGGGCTCGCCAAAAACGTTGGAAAGACCACGGCGCTCGTGGCCGTGCTCGCAGAGCTGCACCGGGCCGGTGTCGCCGGGGCAACGACGTCCGCGGGCCGGGACGGGGAAAGGTTCGACGCCATCACGGGCGAAGCGAAGCCGCGCTTTCGAGTCTTTCCCGGGCAGCTCGTGGCCTCCGCTGCCTCGACCTATGCTTCCGCGTCGTTCCCGACCTCGCCGGTCGCGACGCTACCTTTCGCGACCCGCTTCGGCCCGGTCGAGATTCGCCGGGCGCATGGCGAAGGCGAGATCGAGGTGATCGGACCCTCGACGGCGTCGCAGATGGCCGAGACGGCCACTGCGCTCGAATCGGCCGGGGCGGCCATGGTGCTCCTCGACGGGGCGATCGGCCGCCGCGCTTTCGCCTGCGCGCGCGTGGCCGACGCGATCGTCCTGTCAGTCGGGATGGCAGCGGCCGAATCCCTCGAATCCGTGCTCGGGGTCGCGCGCGACGCCGTCGAGCTCATCCAGCTCCCGAAGGCAGAACCGACGGCCCCCGTCCGCAGCGTGGAAGGCGCGCTGACGGAAGTCTGGCTCGGCGAGAATCCACCGGAATCCGGAGACGTGCTCGTCGCCGAGGACTTCACCGCCATTTTCCTGTCGCCTCAAGAGAGGAAGAAGCTGCGGGAGCAGGGCGTCCGCCTCGCCGTGCGCCGGAGGGCCCGCCTGCTCGCGCTCACCGCCAACCCGACGGCGCCCGCGCGGCCGCCGCTTCCGGCGGCGAGGATGTTCGAGGCGGTGCGCCGGGAGTTCCCGGAGGTCCCGATCTTCGACCTCGGAGCTGACCTGTGGTCAGGCTCGTCTGCCTGACCTCACGGCTATACTTTCAGACCGAATGGTCCCGAAGCTCGGCCTCTGCCCCGAACAGATCCAGCGCTGCCGGCGCCTCGCGCGCCAGGTCGCGGACGGGGTGCGGGAGGAGACCAGCCAATACACGACCGTCGCGACCGAGCGCACCGTCCTGCGTCTCTGCGGCGTGGACGGTGTGGACGCGGACGACGTCCCGATTCCTAACCGGGTGATCGAGTCCCTCCAGGCCTGCGGCAGGCTCGCGCAGGGGGCGGCCCTCTGGATGGGCAGCGCCCTGGAGCAGGGCGCCCGAAGCGTTTCCGAAGCCGCCGCGCTCCTGGCCGACCCGAAGAAAGCCGCCGCGCTCTCGGAGCACCCGCGCTGGCGCGAGGCCGTCGCGCCCCACGTGGAAGCGACGGTGGCGCGGATCCGCGGCAACCGCACCGAGCGCGAGCGCCGCCAGGCCTCGCATCCACCCGAAGAGCTGCCGCTCCTCTACGCCATCGTCGCCACCGGGAACATCCACGAGGATCTCGTGCAGGCCGAGGCGGCCGCCCGCGCCGGGGCCCAGTGCATCGCCGTCATCCGCTCGACGGCGCAGTCGCTGCTCGACCACGTGCCCTTCGGCGCGACCACCTCCGGTTTCGGCGGGACTTTCGCCACGCAGGAGAACTTCCGCCTGATGCGCGCGGCCCTGGACGCGGTCGAGCCCGAGATCGGCCGGTACGTGCGCCTGGTGAACTACTGCTCGGGCCTGTGCATGCCGGAGATCGCGGCGATGGGCGCCCTCGAGCGCCTCGACATGATGCTGAACGTCGCCCTCTACGGCATCATCTTCCGGGACATCAACCCTCTGCGCACTCTGATCGACCAGAACTTCTCGCGCCGGATCAACGCGGCCGCGGGCGTCGTGATCAACACGGGCGAGGACAACTACCTCACGACGGCCGACGCCATCGAGCAGGCGCCCGCGGTTCTCGCCTCTCAGTTCATCAACGAGCGGCTCGCGAAGAACGCCGGCCTCGAGGACTGGCAGATCGGCCTCGGCCATGCCTTCGAGATCGACCCCGAGCTCGAGGACGGACTGCTCTACGAGATCGCGCAGGCCGAGACGGCGAGGGAGATCTTCCCGGACGCGCCGCTCAAGTACATGCCGCCGACCAAGCACATGACGGGCAACATCTTCCGCGGCTACCAGCAGAACACGCTCTTCATGCTGACGTCGGTCGCGACGGGCCAGTCGATCCACCTGCTCGGGATGCTGACCGAGGCGCTGCACACCCCCTTCCTGCACGACCGCTGGTTGGCGATCGAGCAGGCGAAGACGATCCGGAAGAACGCGCGGCATCTCTCCGAGGAAATCACGTTCCCGCCGGGCGGACGGATCGTGAAACGCGCGCACGAGGTCCTCCGGGATGCCGAGCGGATCCTGGAGACCGTGGGCCAGAAAGGCCTGGTCGAAGCCCTCGCCTCGGGCGTTTTCGCGGACACCCGCCGGCCCCGGGACCGTGGCCGCGGGTTTGACGGCGTGGTTCGCCTCGGCGCCGCGTATGCCAATCCTTTTATGGAGGCGTGGAGCGAGGCGCCCGCAGGAGCCAGCGGGTGAGCGCGCCGAAGGCGGTCCGCCCCTACGGCGACAAGAAGAACGACGGCGCCGTCCAGATCTCGTTCACGCTGCCCATCCCGAAGTCAGCCGTGGCGGCCGAGGCGGCCAAGCGCTACGTGTCGAAGATGGGGATCCGCGAGCCGTACGTGACGCTCGCCGAGGCGATCGCTCCGGACTTCACGTACTTCATCGTCTACGGGCGCGCCACCCACGACGTGGACGTTGCCGCGATCACGGCCGAGGAAGCCCCGGCGGCCGCGCTCGATCGCGAAGAGATCGACGCCGAGATCGCCCTGCGATTCGGCCGGCGCCTGGTGGTCCTCGGCTGCGCCCTCGAGTCTGACGCCCACACGGTCGGCCTCGACGCGATCTTCAACATGAAGGGCTACGCCGGCGACTACGGCCTCGAGCGCTACCACGGGTTCGACGCCCGCAACCTCGGCGCGCAGGTCCCCGTGGCCGAGGTCGCCCGGCAGGTCCGCGACGCGAAGGCCGACGCCCTCCTCGTGTCCGCCACGGTGACCCAGAACGAGATCCACATCCGGCACCTGACCGACCTCGTCGACATGCTCGAGGCGGAGCGGCTGCGCGACCGCGTCGTTCTCGTCGCCGGCGGGGCACGCGTGGACCACGCCCTCGCGAAGGAGCTCGGCTACGATGCGGGCTTCGGCCCGGGCACGACGGCATCCCGCGTGGCGGCCTTCCTGCTCGAGGAGCTCTCCCGCCGTCACGGCCTTTCCGGAGCGGACTCCTGAGCGGGTCGGAGCGCGTCGTGCTCCGTTTGCGTGTGGGCGCCGAGCAGGCGCACTACGGCGGAGGCCTCGTGGACGGCGCGTTCGTGCTGAAGCTCTTCGGCGACGCAGCCACCGAGCTGCTCATCCGCCACGACGGGGACGAGGGCCTCTTGCGCGCCTACTCGTCGGTCGAATTTCTGGCACCGGTCCGCGGCGGCGACTACCTCGAGGTCGAGGCAGAGATCACGCGCGTGGGCAAGACGTCCCGCGAGATGCGCTTCGAGGCGCGCAAGGTCATCGCGCCGGGGGAAGGCTCCTCGGCGCGGCTCATGGAGCCGCCGGAGGTCGTGGCGCGAGCCGTGGGTACCTGCGTCGTGCCGCTCGACAAGCAGAGGAGCCGCCCGTGAGCGACGCGCTTCTCATCACCGTGGCAGGCGTGGGCGCCGAGGTCATGCGTACGCAGCAGCCGAACCTCCCCCTTCTGCCGGACGAAGTCGGCGACGAGTACAAACGCGCCTTCGACGCCGGCGCAACGATCGGGCACGTCCACGGCAGGAGGCCCGACGGCCGGCCCACCCAGGACCTCGAGACCTTCCGGGCCTACGCAGCGGCGATCCGCGCGCGCTGCCCGATCATCCAGCAGTTCTCCACGGGCGGCGCCGTGGGCATGGGCGTCGAGGAGCGGATCGAAGCGCTCACGCTCCGGCCCGACATGGCCACGCTCACCCTGGGTACCTGCAACTTCGGCGAGGAGATCTTCGAGAATTCCCTGCCGACGATCCGGACCATCCTCGAGCGCATCCGCAAGTTCGGGATCGTGCCAGAGCTGGAGATCTTCGACGACGGGATGCTCTCGACGGCCGACTTCCTCTTCGCGAAGGGCCTGCTCGCGCCGCCAGCCCACTTCGATTTCGTGCTCGGTGTGCCCGGCGCCGCCGCGGCCACTGCCGAGACTCTGCTTCACTTCGCGCGCTCAATTCCGGCCGGCTGCACCTGGACGGTTGCCGGCATCGGCCGGCGTCAGACCGCGATGGCGACGCTCGCGATCGCCATGGGGGGACACGTGCGCGTCGGCTTCGAAGACAACATCCATTACCGCAAGGGCGAGCTTGCGGACTCGAACGCCCGTTTCGTCGAGCGCATCGTCCGCATCGCGCGCGAAGTCGGAAGAGAGCCCGCCTCGATCTCGGAGGCGCGGCAAATCCTCCATCTGCCGGCCGCGGGGTGAGTGCCTCGCGACCGGCGTCATCCCCCGGACTGTCCCGGGGCCTGAACCTCTGGGACACGTCGATGCTCGTGTTCGGCCTCGTCGTGGGCGGCGGCATCTTCCTGACGCCGAGCGCCATCGCGAAGGCGCTGCCCTCGAGCCCGTGGATTCTGGCGGCCTGGGTCGTCGGCGGGCTTCTTTCCATCGCCGGTGGCTTCGTCTACGCCGAAATGGGCGCGATGATCCCGGAGTCCGGCGGCATGTACGTCTACATCCGCGAGGCCTTCGGATCTCTGCCGGCGTTTCTCTACGCCTGGGTCGCCTACTGGATCATCCTGGCCGGCGCCGACGCCGCCGTCGCGGCCGGCTTCGCCGAGTACCTCTCGGTATTCTTCCCGGGCCTCTCCAACAGGCACGTCGTCCTGGCCCTCGGCCCGGTCTCGATCACGGCGGGCCAGCTCGTAGCTGTCGCCGCCGTTCTGGTCCTGACGGCGACCCACTACATCGGGGTGCGCGAGGGGGCTCGGATCCAGGGCCTTTTCACGGCGCTCATCCTCCTCGCGCTGCTCTGGATCGCCGTCGGCGGCGCGCTGGCGCCCTCCCCCGGAATCTTCGCGCCCGCATCGCCCGCGGCCCCGATCACAGCAGCGGCCTTCGGCACGGCGATGATCGCCGTGTTCTGGTGCTTCTACGGCTGGAATGAAATCGTCGCCGCGGCGGGCGAAGTCGCTCGGCCCGAGCGCAATCTCCCGCTGGCGCTGCTCGTCGGCACGGCCGTCGTCACGGTCCTCTACGTGGCCGTGAACGTGGCCTTCTTGAAAGCAATCCCACCCGCCGAGATGGCGAACGTGGCACAGCCGGCCACCCTGGCCTCCACGAGGCTCTTCGGGCCCGGCGCCGCCTCGGTCATCGCCCTCGCCGTGACGGCTGCCGCCCTCGGGTGCCTGTCGGCCGGAATCGTCCCCGGCCCGCGCATCGTTTACGCCCTCTCGAAGGACGGACTCTTCCCGAAGGCCTTCGGCCGTGTGCACCCCCGGTTTCGCACCCCGGCGTTCGCGCTCGTCGTGCAGGCGATCTGGATGTCGCTGCTCTGTCTCTCGGGCCGGTACGACCAGCTCTACACCTATGCGACCTTCGCCGTGATCTTGGCGTACGCCGCCACGGGCATCGCGCTCTTTATCTTCCGCCGCCGCCGGCCGGACCTCGCGCGGCCGTACCGCTGCACGGGCTACCCCGTCGTGCCGTTGCTCTTCGTCGTGAGCTCCATCCTGCTCGCCGCCAACACCGTGCGCGAGCAGCCGAAGGAGACGCTGGCCGGCGTCGCGATTCTCCTGCTCGGCCTTCCGTTCTACTTCGCGATGAAACGCCGGTCGTGCTAGGCGGTCAACAGAGCGCCGATCGCGCATTCGGGTTGTGGGAGCGGGGCTCGCCCCGCCCGCCTCGACAACACGTGACGATCGCGGGCGGCCCAAGGGTGGCCCGACGACACCCAAGCGGAGCGCCGCTCTTCGCTACCGCCCCGCGGGAGTCCCCGCGACATCGAGGACGATGGAGTAAGTGACCTCGAGTCCGAAGCGGACGTTCTCGACAGAGAGCCGCTCGTCGTCCCCGTGGCTGCGGTCGTCGTCCTCCGAAAGCCGGAACGGCTCAAATCCGTAGACCACCAACCCGATCTGGCGCAGCCGCGAGGCGTCGGTGGACGACGTCAACGGCGGCGTCAGAACGGGCACTCCCGGAGAAAAGCGGTTGCGCGCGCGCTCGATCGCGTGAAAGAGCGCCGTGTCGATGGGCGACTCGGTGGCGATCTCGGACAGTTGCACGTCCCATCGCAGCGAGGGATCCGCGGCGACCTCCCGCAGGGTCGCGAGGAACCGGTGCGGGTCCTCGCCGGGCAGCAGGCGGCAATCGAGCGCGGCCGTTGCCTCGCCGGGAATGACGTTGATCTTTTCGCTTCCCGAGAGCCCTGTCACGGAGATGGTCGTACGGAGATACGCGCTGCGCGTCGGGTCCGAGAGCAGGAGCCTGCGCAGGACCGGGTCGTCGAGTGCCGCGCGGGGATTGGCGAGCGCCCGGCCGACCTCGCCCTTCGACGTTGGAGCGAGCTGGCGGAAATAGGCATCGACGGCGGGGATCAGGCGCACCGGCGGCTCGAAGTCGAGGATCCGGGCGAGGGCGCGGATGAGGTGCGCCACGGCCCCGTCGGGCTCCGGGATCGAGGCGTGGCCGGCCTTGCCCTTGGCGACGAGCTTGAGCCAGAGCGGCGCCTTCTCCGTGACGTCCACTTCCCAGGCCACGGTGCGCCCGTCTTCGACGGAGATCGTATTGCCCTCCGTCAGGCAATACTCGGCGTCGCGCAGGTCGGACCGGTACCGGTCCACCATTGCGGCGACCCCGTTGTCCCTGCCCTCCTCCTCGTCGGCCGTCCCGAGGAAGATCACGTCGCGGTCGAGCGCAACGCCGGACCGCTTCAGCAGCAGCAGGGTGACGAGTTGGCAGATCGCCGTGCCCTTCATGTCCGTGGCGCCGCGCCCCCACACGAAGCCGTCCCGGATGTCCCCCGAGAACGGCGGGACGGTCCATCGCTCTGCATCTGCGGGCACGACGTCGAGGTGATTGAGGAGGAGGAGCGGCCGCTTCGCCCCGTTGCCCGGCAGGCGCGCGAGAATGTTCGCGCGACCCTTGCCGAGGTCGTAAATCCGGCTCTCGATCCCTTCCCGGTCGAAGATCTCCTTGAAAAAGTCGGCGGCGAGCCGTTCGCTTCCAGGAGGGTTCGTCGTGTCCAGCCGCAGGTACGCCTGGAGCAGGCCGACCGCCTCGCTCTCGGCCGCGGCGAAGTCCGGCGGGCCCGCCCCGACCGCCGTGCGGGCCCACGCCGCGCCCGTCAACATCGCTGTTGCGAGTATGCTCTGCATTCTCATGGCCGCATCTTACCGGGGCCGTCAGCGCGGGCCGTTGCCCCGGCTCTTCGCGTGCGCGCTCCCCGTCTTCGGGCTTCTCGCGGGCGATCCGCCCGCGGACCAGATCTTCGTTGGCTTTATCGCGGACACGGAATGCGGCCCTGACCACGCCCCCATGCGAGCGAAGGGCAACATGGGCAAGAACGACAAGGAGTGCACTCTCAAGTGCGTCGCGAAGGGGGCGACCTTCCAGCTGGACGACCAGGAGCTGCCCCGACCATTCGCCGGCGAAAAGGTCCGCATCGCGGGCCGGATCGAAGGAGACACGATCCTCGTCAGATCGATCGCGCGGGCCGGCTCGTAGGGGCCCGGGCTTGCCCCGCCCGGGCGGCCCCAAGGGCCGCCCCTACGACTTTCCCGGGAGTGCTGCGGGCTAACGCTCGGCTGCAAGCTCCGCCGGGCGCCACCACTTCAGGATCCGATTCACGTAGGCGATCGTCTCGCGGTACGGGGGAACGCCGCCATAGGTCTCGACCGCGCCCTCCCCCGCGTTGTAGGCGGCGAGAATGAGCTCGGGGTGATGACCGAAGCGGTCCACGAGCTCGCGCAGGTACTGCACTCCGCCGCGCACGTTCGAAGCCGGGTCGAAGGGCCTACGCACGGACAGCCGCCGGGCCGTCGCCGGCATGAGCTGCATGAGTCCCCGGGCGCCCTTGCGCGAGAGGGCGCGCGGCTCGTAGTTGGACTCCGCGCGGATCAGCGCCGACACGAAAGACGCGTCGATGTTCTGCTTCTTCGCCTCGCGGTCGATGAGGGCGTCGAAGTCGGAGCCGAAGAGCGGCCTGCGCCCCTCCTTGTACGAGAGGTCGTACGCGAGCCCGGAACTGAGCGCATCGTCCTCGACGACCACGGTGTCGACCACGACCTCATCGTCCACGATCCGCTCGACACGCGAGAGGTCCACCCGGTAGCTGCCCCCGCCCGGAAGCCGGATTTCCAGCTCCTCGCCCAAGAGAAGGTAGCCGGAGGCCTTCACCACGCGCCCGTCCTCGAAGACGATGAGCTCTGCCCGCAGGCAGGACGAAGCCAGGAGTCCGGTGGCAAGGAAGAGCCCCGCCAGGATGGAGTTGGGGTGCATTCGGGATGCAAAACGCCCGGGGCCCCGCGGGCATTCCTGGCAGGGGCCAGGGCTGGGCGTCATCGGTCCGCCTTCCCGCGCGCGGGCTTGCCCGCCCGGGGATGGAACTCGTCGTAAACCCGCCGCAGCCGCGAGCGGGACACCCGCGTGTAGATCTGGGTCGTCGCGATGTCGGAATGGCCGAGCATCATCTGGAGGGCTCGCAAGTCCGCGCCATGCTCGAGCAGGTGCGTCGCGAACGAGTGCCGCAGCGCGTGCGGCGCCAGTCGAGCGCGGATCCCTGCCACGCGGCCGTAGCCCTCGATCAGCTGCCACAATCGCTGCCGCGTCATGGCCGCGCCGCGCACGGAAAGGAAAAGTTGCGGCGAGCGTTTTCCGTCGAGCCCGGGGCGGGCCGACTCGAGGTACCGCGAGATCCACCGCGCGGCCGACTTGCCAAACGGAACGAGCCGCTCCTTGCCGCCCTTGCCCGAGACGCGCAGAATCCCCGCGTCCAGATCGACGGCGTCCCGCGGAAGGCCCACGATCTCGGACACCCGTAGGCCCGAGGCGTACAGGAGCTCCAGCATGGCACGATCGCGCAGCCCGAGTGGACTCGCCGTGTCCGGCGCGCCGAGCAGGGCCTCCACCTGGCCTTCCGAAAGGCTCTTCGGCAGGGCGAGCCCGATCTTCGGATTGGTCATGTCGGCGGTCGGGTCCTCGTCGAAACCGAGGTGCGCCGCCGCGAACCCGTAAAACCCGCGCACCGCGGAGAGAGCGCGCGCAGCGGAGCGCGCGGAGAGACCCCGTCCCCGAAGTTCCGTCAGGTACCGGCCGAGGTCCGCGCGCCGAGCCCTGGCCGCTTCGATGCGCGCTTTCGCGAGGAACCGACCGAACGCCTCGAGATCGCTCCGGTACGCGGCGACGCTCGCGCGCGCGAGTCCCCGCTCAACGGCCAGGTGTTCGAGATACGTCGGCAGCTCGCGGTCGAGAAAACGCGTGGACGGGCCGGGCGCCTTCGGAACGGGCCCGCCGCGGCGTCCGCCGTTAATGGGCCGCCGGAGCCGGCGTGAGGCGATGCACGACCTCGAGGATCTCCTCGTCGAGGAGCATGCGGTCGCTCTCCTTCGCGCGGCGGAAGATCGCGTCGACGAGCTCGGGGCGAGACTCCATGCCGCGGTCCTCGAGCCAGCACTCGACGTTCGAAACGCCGCTCATCGGCCCCACCTCGATGACCTGGTGCCGCCCGATCATGCTCGCCGGAACGCCGGAGTATACGCGGTCCGAGAGCCACTCGTCGCCCTTCTTGCGCGCCTTGATGATCGCCGCCGCGTGCACGCCCGTGCCAGTCCGGAAGGCATCGCGGCCCACGACCGGGTAGTTGTCGGGGATGCGCACGCCGGTCGCCTCGGAGACCGCGGCGCAGTAGTCGTTCATGCGCGTGAGGTCCCGGTCGATCCAACCGAGCAGCTGCAGGTTGACGAGGAGCTGGTCCATCGGCGTGTTGCCGACACGCTCCCCGATGCCGAGCGCGCAGGCATGCACCCGGTGCGCCCCCGCCTCGAGCGCCCAAAGCGCGTTCGTCACGCCGAGCCCGCGGTCCTGGTGGCCGTGCCAGTCCACGCGGACCTCGGGGTCGAGCTCCGCGGCAAGCTGAGAGACGAACTTCACCAGGTTGCGCACGCCGTTGGGCGTGGCGTGGCCGACCGTGTCGCACACGCAGATGCGCCCGGCGCCCGCGCGGATCGCCGTCGAGTACATCCGTCGAATGTGGTCGGGGTGGGCTCGGCTCGTATCCTCGGTCACGTACATGACCGGCAGGCCTTCCTTGACGGCCAGCGCGACGGCGTCCTCGGACAGGCGCAGCATCCGGTCGAAATCCCAGTCCTCGGCGTACTGGCGGATGGGCGAGGAGCCGATGAAACAGGACACCTCGATGGGGATGCCGACCTTCTGCGAGATCTCGATGATGGGGAGGATGTCCGCCGCCACCGTGCGAGCCGCGCAGTTGGGACGGATCTTCATCCTGCCCCGGACGATCTCCTGGGCCAGGCGCGTGACGGTCTCGACCACATGCGGCCCGGCTCCCGGAAGGCCGATGTCCGCCGAATCGATTCCGAGCGCCTCCATGAGGTGGAGAATGCCGATCTTCTGGTCGATCGAGGGACTCTTGACGGAAGGCGACTGCAGGCCGTCCCGCAGCGTCTCGTCGTCGAGCTCGACCTTGCCCCGCGCGGGAGACACGGCCCCCCCGGCGCGGTTCCAGTCGTAGATGAGGTCGGAGTCCGGAGGATGCAAGAGCGTTTTCTTCCCCGACGATTTTAGCAGGTTACGGCGAAGGTGCGCCGATCGCGAAGTCTGCCCCGATGAAAAGCGCCGTCTCGGGAGCGCCGAGAGAGCCGGAGAGCCCTCCGCCGAAAACACCGCGCCGCTTCACGTCCAGCACAAGGTCGGGCACGGCGCCCGCCGAATCCCGAAGCGTCACGGTCTCCGCCCCCCAGGCGAGCACGACCCCGATGCGCAGGCGAATCGCGGGCGTGATCGCGTACCGGAAGGCAAGGTCGAAGGAGAACTCGTCGTTGACGGAGTCGGGCTCGTAGCCGCGGTCGAAGGCGACGGTCTCGGTTCCGAGGACCGCGAGCGACACGAAGGGCAGGTGCTGCCGGTCGTACGTCGTTGTCAGGAAGAGGTCTGTGCGGGGCCAGGAATACCCCGCACCCAGCCGCACCGCTTCGAAGGAGGCCGGAAGCGAGGCGTCGCGGTCGACGAAGTCGGGGGCGCTCTCGCGGTGCACGTCGAGGTTTCCCCACATCCTTTCGCCATGCAGGAGCAGCGTCCAACCGGCGCGGCGCCAGCGCACCTCGGCATCCCCGCCATACAAGGGACCCGAGGCGTTCTGAAACGAACCGGCGGCCGAGTTGTAGCCGGCGGGCTTGGTCCACCGAAATGCGGCCGCGGCCTCGAACCCCGGCCACCGGTGGCGCCAGCCGGCGGCCGCGTCGATCCGGGAGGCGGAAAGGGAGCGCGACGAGGAGAGCGTGTTGTTCTCGCCGCCGATGTTAATGACGTCCGTGGCGCTTTCCGCGCGCCGGTCCACGGCGAGCTCGACCGAGTCGTGCTCACCCAGGGGCAGTCGTCCCAGCAGCGCGAAATTCTCGTAGCGGCCCGTGCCCGAGGCGAGGACGCGGTCGAGGTCCTCCAGGGCCTTTCGCTCCTGCTGGTCGTGCGAGGCGCCGAAGGCCACGCGCCCACGCCATTCGGAAGCTGGCGTGCCGGCCCCGAGCCCGTCCGCCGCGGGCCAGGCGTTGCCCAGGCCGATCAGGGCGAACTTCGGAGTCACGTCCGACGAATCGACGCGCCGTGGAGTCACATCGTAGCGCCGGGCCATCGTCGCATAGGAAAAGCCCATCTGGCCGCCAAGCCCATCGCGCGGGGCCAGGTCCATGCCGAGCAGCCACCCCGCGCAGAAGATGCAGGCGCTGACGAGATCCGTACCCATCGCCGACTGTCCCCTCAGCGTCCTTCGAAGCGCGCCGGGCGCTTCTCGAGGAAGGCGTTCATTCCTTCCTTCGTGTCCGAGGTCGCCGCGCAGAGCCCGAAGAGCGTCGCCTCGAGCAGCTGGCCCTCCGCGAGCGGCATCTCGAGGCCGCGCCGGATCGCTTCCATCGCATAGCGGCAGGCGACGGGGCCGTTGCCCGCGATCTTCTTCGCGATGCCGAGGGCCCCGGACAGCGCCTCGCCCGCCGGGAACACCCTGTTGACGAGGCCGATCCGTTCCGCCTCGACAGCCGTCAGGCCCTTCTCGGCGGTCAGGACGAGCTCCATCGCCCGGGCGGGTCCGACGAGCCGGGCCAGCCGCTGCGTGCCGCCGTATCCCGGGAGGATTCCGAGCGACGTCTCCGGCAAGCCCATGCGCGCGTTTTCCGCGGCCACCCGCAGCGAGCAGGCCATCGCGAGCTCGAGCCCGCCGCCGTACGCGAAGCCGTTGATGGCGGCAATCGTCGGCACCGGCAGGTTCGAGACGCGGTCGAACAGGGCCTGTCCGCGCCGCGCGTGCTCCCGGCCCTCGAGGGGCGAGAGTTTCGAGAGCTCGGCGATGTCCGCCCCCGCGATGAACGCCTTGTCGCCGGCTCCGGTCAGGACGACGCAGCGCAGGCCCGGATCGGTCTCCGCGCGCGCGACAGCGCCCGCGAGATCGTCCAGGACGGCCGCGTTCAGGGCATTCAGCTTTTCCGGCCGCGTGACCGTCATCACGCGGATCCCGCCCTCCTGGTCTTCGACGCGAACGAGCTCGCCCATGGCCCTACCCTCCGTACTCGTAGAAGCCTCGCCCGGATTTCTTCCCGTAGCGCCCGGCGAGGACCATGCGCTTCAACATCGGAGGGGGCGCAAAGCGCTTTTCCCGGTACTCGTCGAACATGATCTCCGCGATGGCGTAGGTCGTGTCGAGTCCGACGAAGTCGAGAAGCTTGAGCGGGCCCATCGGATGTCCGCACCCGAGCTCCATACCCTTGTCGATGTCCTCGCGCGTGCCGACGCCTTCCTCGAGGGCGCGCACGGCGTCGAGGAGGTAAGGCACGAGGAGCCGGTTGACAATGAAGCCCGAATTGTCGTGCGTGCGGATGGGATCCTTGCCGAGCGAGCGGGCGAACTCGAACACGGCCGCCGCGGTCTCGTCGGAGGTCGAGATCGTGCGCACCACTTCGACGAGCTTCATCACGGGGACGGGGTTGAAGAAGTGCAGGCCGGCGAAACGGTCCGGACGCTGGGTGGCCGCGGACATCTCGGTGATCGTGAGCGAGGAGGTGTTCGAGCAGAAGATCGTCGCGGGCTTGCAGAGCCGGTCGAGCGCGCCGTAGGTCTCCTTCTTCACTTCCAGGTTCTCGACGATGGCCTCGATCACGAGGTCGCAGTCGGCGAGATCCTCGAGCCGCGTGGTCGAGGAGATCCGCTTCCTGGCGGCGTCCCGGTCCGCCACCGCGAGCTTGCCCTTTTCGACGGCCTTGCCGAGCGACCCTTCGATCCGCAAAAGCCCCTTCTTGACCAGATCCTCCGACACCTCGCGAACCACGGTGTCGTAGCCGGCTTTGGCGCACACCTCGGCGATGCCGGAGCCCATCAGTCCCGCCCCGAGGACGCCCACTTTACGCATCGTCATGATCCTTCGACTCCTCCTCGGACGCGGAGGGGATGTCTTCGTCCCGCTCGGCGGCCTCTCCACAAAAATTCCGCAGCGTCAGCTGCGGGGCGAAAGCCGACCCCGCCAGCGCGACCGTCGGGGCGTTCGGCGCAAGCTCGATCCAGGCGTTTCCGGTCCAATAGTCCAGCGCCTCCCGGCAGAGGCCGCTCTCGTTGAGCGTGGCGAGGACGGCATTCAGGTCCGCCGTTCCATGCGCGCGCAGGTCCTTCAGGAAGTCATCCACGGCTGCAGCGCGCACGGAAAAGTCGAGGATCCTCTCGGTCCAGTTCACGAGAAGACCCACCGCCGGGACCGCGCTAAGCGGCCGACTCCACGACGACCGCGATGCCCTGCCCGCCGCCGATGCACGCGCCGGCCAGGCCGTACCGCACGCCGCGCCGCCGCATCTCCTTGAGCAGGGTCAGCGTGCAGCGCGTCCCCGTGGCAGCAAGCGGATGTCCGAGCGCGATCGCCCCGCCATTCACGTTCAACTTCTCGCGGTCGAGGGAGAGCTCGCGCATCACACCGAGGATCTGGCCCGCGAAGGCCTCGTTGATCTCCCAGAGACCGATGTCTTCCAGCTTGAGCCCGGCCTTCGCGATTGCCTTGCGCGCGGCCGGAGCCGGCCCGAGGCCCATCAGTTCGGGCTCCACTCCCACGACGGCCCACGAGACCAACCGGCCGAGGGGTTTGCGCCCCTTCGCCTTTGCCGCCCGCGCCGTCGTCACGACCACGGCGGCCGCACCGTCCACGATCCCGGACGCATTTCCGGCCGTGACGCCCCCGTCCTTGCCGAAGGAAGGCGGCAGCGCCGCGAGCGCCTCGAGGGTCGAGTCGGGGCGCAGGTGGTCGTCTTTCTCGACGCGCACGGTCTTGCGTCCGGTCTGGACCTCCACCGGCACGACTTCCTCCGACAGGCGACATGCCTCCCAGGCTTGCGCCGCGCGTTGCTGCGAGGAAAGCGCGTAGGCATCCTGCTCCGCGCGCGAGATCCCGTACTTCGCCGCGACCCGGTCGGACGTCTGGGCCATGTAGAGGCCGCAGTAGGAGTCGAGCAGGGCGACCATCAGCGAGTCCTCGAGCTGCCCCTGGCCGAAGCGCAGGCCCTTGCGCGCGCCGCGGATGACGTGGGGCGCCTGCGACATGTTCTCCATTCCTCCGGCGAGGACCGTCGTCGCTTCTCCGAGGAGGATCCGGTGCGCGCTCTGCACGATGGACTCGAACCCCGACCCGCAGAGGCGGTTGACCGTCAGGGCCGGAACTTCCTTGGGAACTCCCGCCTTGAGGCCGACGTGCCGGGCACCATAGATCGCGTCTCCCGAGGTCTGCAGGGCGTTGCCGAAGATGACGTGGTCCACTTCGCCAGGCTCCGTGCCGCAGCGCTTGAGTGCCTCGCGGGCCGCGTGGACGCCCAGGTCGATGGCCGTGACGTCCGCAAACGCGCCGTTGTACTCCACCATCGGAGTCCGCGCGCCCTCGAGGATGACGATGTCGGAACCGGTCTCCGCCATGAGAAGCGGGAGTCTACCTCAGGCGTACGAGGCGTAGACCGCCGCGTGAAAGCGCTGACGCACCTCGTTGAACGGGATTTCGCGAACCTCGGGATGGATCCGATTCGTCAGCAGCACACTCACGAGCCCCCTGTCCGGATCGATCCAGAGCGACGTCCCCGTGAATCCCGTATGACCGAAGGCTCGCGGCGACATCTCGGGAATGGCCGAACCGGCGCCGCGCCGGCCCTGCCACGCGAGGCCCCGCGCCTCCGACAGATCCGGCGTGCGGTCCCTGCCGGCGTCCACGCGGTCGGGCTCGAGCCAGGTCCGGGCGAGCGCGTACACATCCGCCGCCGTGGCGAAGAGCCCCGCGTGCCCTGCCACGCCGCCGCGCCGGAAGGCGTTCCCGTCATGGACTTCCCCGCGCACCACTGCGTCGCGGAACCGCGCGTAGGTCAATCCCCGCGATTCCGTCATCGCCCGCTCGAAGCGATCGCCCTTTTCTGTCGCGGCCGCGGCCGCGCCCGGCGGAGGAAGGAAGCCGGCGCGGGAGCCGGCCGGGCCCGCAACGAGGTCGGAGAAGAGGCGATCGAGAGGCGCCGCAAAAATCGTCTCGAGAATTTCGCCGAGGAGAAGGAAGTTCAGATCGCTGTAGAGGACCTGGTCGCCCGCCCGCGCCTGCGGCTCCATCGACACCAGCGTCTTCCGATAGGACGCCGCTCCTTCGCCCCGTGTGTACAGCGGGTACCACCCCGAGAGCCCGGACGTGTGGGTGAGCAGATGCTCGATGCGGATTCCCTCGAACCGCGTTTGTTTCCACTCGGGGAGGTAGCGTCCCGGCGCCGCGTCCAGTGCCAGCGCATCCCCGGCGACCACAGCGAGGGCACCCGAGCACAGGGGTTTGGTCAGGCTGGCCAGATCGAAGAGGGTTTCCCGCGCGACTTCGACGCGCTCGGGCTCGAGGCACGCGTATCCCGCGGCCGCGATCTCCAGGGCCCCGTCGCCCGACCCGACGAGCGCGACCGCGCCCGGAAACGAACCCGCGGCAATCTCTTCGTCGAGGAAGCGCTCGACGGGCGTCACAGTCCGAGCGCCAGGAGCTCGGCGCGCCGCGGCGCGAGGCGGGCAGCGTTCTTCAAGGACGCCGGGGCCGGCGATTCGCCCTTGCGAAGCGAGGCCCGCTCGCGCTCGAGCCCGGCGATCTCGACGTCGAGCCGTGCCGCCGTTTTTGGGTCCCGCGTCGATCGGCGCGCCTCGCGCAAACGGGCGATGGCGCCGCCGTACGATTCGAACGCGGCGTCGGTCACCTGCCTCGCCTCGAGCGCGAGCAGGGCCTCGACGATCCGCGCGCGGACCCATGCGATCTCGGCCGGGTCGGCCCCCAGGGCGGAGGCCGCCTGCGCTTCGGTTCGGTTCCCGGCGGCGCGGCGCACCTTCAGGAACGCGGCCAGCTGAGCGGCAGTGAACACCCCGTCCGCGGGGGGGCGGAATCGCGGCAGAGCGCGGGCCCGCAATGCGCGCACCGCGTCCAAGTCCTTCGTCTCGAGCCTGCGGCATGCGGCCGCCGGCAGCGCCGTCATCACCAGCACCAGAGCGAGCACCGCGCGGCTCATCCAAGCCCCAGTGTACCCATCCCAAGCCTCTCCCGGGCAACGGTTTCGGGGGCCCCCCGCTTCGTTTACACTGAGGGGGTCCGGCGGCGGGGCAATGCTCAACAAAATCGGAAAATACGAGGTCTCGGAGCA
>JANMPW010000737.1:0-6002 GCA_031370065.1 Acidobacteriota bacterium | reverse complement strand
CAAGCGCGGCATCAACTCGATCGAACTCTTCTGGGACGGCAAGCGCTGGTGGATCGCCAACGCCATCTGGACCGACGAGACGAAGGACAATCCGATCCCGAAGGAGTACCTGCCACGCTAAGTCTCAGCTTTCCGTAGACCCCAACGGCTCGGCGACGACGACGGTCTGGAAGCTGCCAAGGCCGCGCGCAAGGAGCCGCTCTTCGCGATCGAGAAGGGATTCGATGACCTCGTGAAAGAGCTGCGGAGACGGGCCATTCGGCTGATCCGGCCGGAGCAGGCTCGGATAGATCACCGTGAGCAGGTCTCCGCCGTAGTCGCGCCGTGCGATGACCCGGAAGTGCTCCGCGACGGCCGGCAAGATCCCCGAGGAAGCGATCGCCTCGGTCGGATCTTCGCGATTAATGGGTCGGCGAACGATGCGGGTCCGCCGCACGGCGGCCGGAAGCGTTCGGTACACCGCATTCCACTTGAGCAAGTGTGCCCACGTCCATTCGTCGCGCGCCGGGCCCACGTACTCGTCGAGATAGAGAATCCCGCGCGGCTGCAAGGCCCGTCGCACGGTGCCCAGCAGCTCCGGTAGCCTATCGAAGTGATGCAGCGAGGCGTGGAAGAAGATCGCGTCGAGATCCCGAGCACTCTTCAGGGTCTCGCGCGCATCGGCGGCGACATATTGGATGCGGCCCGCCGCGCCGGCTTCATTGGCCCGGCGCCGCGCCTCGACGATCACCTCGGCGCTCGCGTCGATTCCCGTGACGGTCCTTACGATGCCGAGCTCGACGAGCGAGCGCTCGAAGTTGCCCACGCCGCAGCCGATCGACAGCGCCCGCGCAAACGGCGCACGGTCCGGAACCACGCTCGGCAGCCACGCGATCGGCCATCGGGATGAATCGCCCGTCACGCGCCTATTGATCCGCGCGCGCACCGCCGTATGGCTCATCCAGACGGCGTCCCAGTCGGTATGCCGGTCGAGACACGACCAGTAGGACGCCTCCGTCGCCTTCACTCCGCAGGCGTTCCCGGAAGGAGGCCCTCGACCGGGACCGAGCGCGGGCCGTTGGCATCGCAGACCCCGTAGCGCACGGCGCTTGTCTTCGCGCCGGCCCAGCCATTGTCGTCCCGGTCCTCGGCATACATGGCGACCCCGGCGAAATCGCCCTTCGCGTTCAGGACGTAGAAGTTGATGTTGAAGTTCGGGTCGCCGTTCTTCTTGCGGAGGCGCTTCTCGACGGTATTCGATCGGATGCGCTTCAGAGCCTCGAGGCCCGCGTCCTTGGGGTGCATGCCGCGGCGCATGTTCTCGACGATCAGGTACGAGGAAAGATTGTAGAGGTTTGCCTCGCCGCGGCCGGTCGAGCCGGCGGCACCGATGCTGCCGTCCACGTAGAGCCCGGCGCCGAGGATCGGCGAGTCGCCCACGCGGCCCGGGATCTTGAAGAACAGACCCGACGTCGTCGTCACGCCGCAGATCTCGCCCTTCGCGTTGATCCCGTCGCAGTTGATGGTCCCGTACATCTGCGAGGAGGCGAACTTGCCCTCTCCCGCCATCTGCCGGCGCACTCCGTCGGAAGCGATCTCGCGTTCCTGCGGCGTCAGGTAGTGCTTCGGGTCCGTGCGCTGCTTCCACTCGAGCCAGAGCTTGAGCGACAGTGGCGTATTGAGATCGTCCTCGATCTTGAAGCCCAGGTTGCGCGCGAAGACCTGGGCGCCCTTGCCCACGAGCAGGTGATGGTCGGTCTTGTTCATGACCTCCCGGGCCACGCGCGACGGCGTCCGCACGCCCTCGAGGCACGCCACGCCGCCGGCGCGCTTCAACGGCCCGTGCATGCAGGAAGAGTCGAGCTGGACAACGCCCTCGGCGTTCGGCACGCCGCCGTAGCCGACGCTGTAGTCCTCGGGATCGAGCTCGACGATGTTCACGCCCTCGATGAGCGCATCGAGGACGTCGGAGCCCTGCGTCATGAGCGCGAAGGCCTTCTCGACGCACGTGACGGTGCCGCCGTTCTTGAACCAGTTGCCGTTGGCCGAAGAGATGACGACCGGCTTGACGCCGCCAGTTTGGACGGCGGGCGCCCTGGCTGCGAGGGCGCGCGGGGCCGCGGCGGCGAGGCCGGCGGCGGCGCCGGTGCGGACGAAGTCCCGGCGAGTGAAGCGTCGACGCATGAAGCCTCCTTAACTGATGGCGCAAGTCTATCGCTTGCCCGCCGGGCGGCGAGGGGTTTACGCTCGTGCCTGATGGAATACACGGGCCACTCCCTGGCCGAGCGCGCGACGACCCTGCCCGGCGAGTACTACACGTCCTCGGAGATCTTCGCCGCGGAAGAGGAACGAATCTTTTCCCGGCGCTGGCTGTGCGTCGGGCGCGGCGACGTGATCCGGGAGCCTGGCGACTTCGTCCTCGTTCCGGTCGGCCGCGAGAGCCTCCTCCTCGTGCGGGGCTGCGACGGCAAGGCGCGGGCGTTCTACAACGTCTGCCGGCACCGCGGCACGCGGGTCTGCGAAGCGGAGCGCGGGCGCTTTGCCGGCGGGATCCAGTGTCCGTACCACGCGTGGACCTATGGCCTGGACGGCGCCCTCCTCGGCGCGCCGCACATGGCCGACGTGCCGTGGTTCGACAAGACGGAGCATCCCCTCGAGCCGGTCGCCCTCGCGGAGTGGGAGGGATTTCTGTTCCTCACTCTCGCGAACGATCCGCAGCCGCTCGAGGAGGCTCTGGCCCCGCTGCTCGGCCGCTTCGCGCCGTGGCGTCTGCCGCGACTCGTCACGGCGCGGCAGGTCGAGTACGAAGTCGCCGCCAACTGGAAGCTCATCTTCCAGAACTTTTCGGAGTGCTACCACTGCCCTCCCGTCCACCCTGCCCTGGCGAAGCTGTCGCACTACCGCAGCGGCGCCAACAACCTGCGGGATGGCAGCGTCCTCGGCGGCTACATGCTGATCAACGAGCCGGGCGGCAGCCTGACGATGAGCGGCCGCCCTTGCGGGGCGCCGCTCGGCGACCTCGCGGACGACGAGCGGCAGCGCGTGTACTACTACTCGGTCTTCCCCGGGACGTTCCTCACCGTGCAGCCAGACTTCGTCATGGCGACCCGGCTCATGCCGCTGGCGGTGGACCGCACACGTGTCTCGTGCGACTTCCTCTTCGCGCCGGAGACGCTCGCAAACCCGGCGTTCGACCCCTCGGACGGCGTCGAGATCTGGGACATCACGAACCGCCAGGACTGGCACATGTGCGAGCTCGCCCAGAAGGGCGTGTCCTCGCGCGCATACCGGCCGGGGGTGTATTCGAAGCAAGAGAGCTTGCTCGCGGCGTTCGATCGGGAGTACCTGGGGAGCATGGAGGGCTGAGGCGAACCGTTGCGGTGGCGGGTGGCGGCAAGAGCGTGATTCCGGGGGGATGGTTCGTCATCTGCTTCGCGCCTTTGACTTAACGTCCGTAATAATATACATTAAGTGACTTATAGGATATAACTATGGACTCTAAACATGAGAACTAGCCGATCATCGGTAGTACTGCCCATCCCCGTCAGACGTGCTCTGCGCAAGCTGGGCCACGACGTGCGCGACGCTCGGCGGCGGCGGCGCATCCCTGTGGCCATCGCGGCGCAGCGCGCCTCCATCAGCCGGACGACCCTGGTCAAGATTGAAAAGGGCGATCGCGGTGTCGCGATCGGGATCTACGCCACGGTCCTCTTTGTGCTGGGCATGGTAGAGCGCCTCGCGGACCTTGCCGATCCGAAAAACGACGCCGTGGGCCTTCAGCTCGAAGAGGAGCACCTGCCGCAACGGATTCGCGGGGCGCGCAAGCAGAAGCCTACCAGCGCAGAGTGATGGACAAAAAGGCTCTTGTCTACCTGACCCTGGACGGCATCCCACGCCTGGTGGGGCGCCTGTGGACCCGCGCGCACAAGAACAAGGAAGGCGCCACGTTCGAATATGACCGGGGATGGCTGCAACATGCCGCGCGATTCTCCTTGGAACCGGCTCTCGCGCTTGGCCCTGGCCCGTTTCACACGCCGGCGGACACGCCCCTGTTCGGCGCTATCGGCGACTCGGCGCCGGATCGCTGGGGCCGAGCGCTGATGCGGCGCATGGAACGCAGGCGCGCGGAACGGGAAGGGCGGGCCCCGCGCACGCTGCAGGAAATCGACTACCTGCTGCTCGTGGACGATGAGGCGCGCCAGGGCGCGCTGCGCTTTGCCGAACGCGAGGGCGGCCCGTTCCTAAGGGAGGAGGGCGCCAAGCGCATACCGCCGCTGGTCGAACTGCCGAAACTGCTGTCCGCGGCAGAACGCGTCATGGAGGAGAGAGACACCGAGGAAGATCTGCGCCTGTTGTTTGCGCCGGGCTCCTCGCTCGGCGGCGCCCGGCCGAAGGCGTCCGTCATCGAGAAGGACGGGCATCTCGCGATTGCGAAATTTCCGCGACGGGATGATGAATTCAACACGGTGGTGTGGGAAGCCGTGGCTCTCGCGCTTGCCAGGAAGGCCGGCATCGCGGTGCCCGCGGTACGCGTCGAAACCGTGGCGAACAAGTCCGTGCTTCTGCTCCGCCGCTTCGACCGGGACGGCGCACGGCGCATTCCGTTTCTCTCGGCCATGAGCATGCTGGGATCAAGAGACAACGAAACACGAAGCTACCTGGAAATCGTGGACGCGCTTCGCCAGCACGGAGCGGCGCCAAGAGAAGACATTGAGGCGCTGTGGCGGCGGATGGTTTTCAATATTCTGATCTCCAATACCGACGACCACCTGCGCAACCACGGTTTTCTTTACGAAGGCCCGGATGGCTGGCGACTCTCGCCGGCCTACGACCTCAACCCGGTGCCGACCGACATCAAGCCGCGAATCCTCACCACGGCGGTCACCGAGGATGACAACACGGCCTCTCTCGAGCTGGCGATGGAGGTTGCCGGGTATTTCGAACTCGATGCCGGCCGAGCCCGCAGAATCGCCGCGGACGTCGGGAAGGCCGTCTCGACGTGGCGCGACGAAGCCGCGCGGCATGGTCTCACCAAGCCGGAAATCGACCGCATGGCGTCGGCCTTTGAACATCAGGACCTGGAGATGGCGCGCGCGCGATGAGACCCCGGCGCCCGAGTTCGAGTCGGCGCGTCAGTTCGTCCACTCGATGCCCTCCCGCTCCACCCTCGCCCTCAGGCCCGGCTCGGCGTCGAGCAGATTGACGAGGTCCACTGTCGGCAGGACGCGGCTGGATTCCAGGCTCTCGCGGATTTCCGCGAGCAGGCCCGCGGGAAGCGGTTCGAGCGGCAGTACCGCCACATCAATGTCAGACGCCCGACCCACGCTGCCGCCGGACCGGGACCCGAAGAGCCACACCCGCGCGCGCCGGGAACCGAGCATGCCGAGCACGATCCGGCGAACTTCTTCGACGTCGTCGCGCGCTCCGGCCGGCGAGGAGGACATGCCCGATTATAGGCTCCGGACCGGGTCGCTACAGGGCGTGCTCATAGCGTCCCCCCGCCATGCGGCGCAGGCCCTCCGCCATGCCGGGCGCGCCGGCCCGCCGAGCACGACCGGAGCACTTATCGCCGAGAAGCCCGAGAAAGTGTCGTATTGACTAAACCAGACATGGAGAGCAGGTCAGACGGCGGAAAAGCCAGCTCACCCGGTCAGTCACCCACGAGGTCACCGATCGACAGGGTCGGGCCTCCGTTGATGTCGTACTTGAACCACCTCAGCTTCGGGTTGCTCGGGTCGAGATGAGCGGGGTCACTGATCGCGGTTGGAGCGAACTCGAAACCGTAATCACGCCCTGCTTTCCCGTAAGGAAACATGTAAATACCAGACGGGTAGAAATATCGAAACGCGAACGGGCCAACTCTGAGTTTCGCATGGCTGGGATCGATCGCCCACGGATGGAGCCCGACAGGTGCCACTTCCGACAACTCGCCGCTCCTCCGCTTGGCTGTCGCCGTCGGCAGAGGGCCAGCTTGCCCCTCCCAGTAAAGGGATTCGTAGTGACTCCGCCCGGTTCCCGGCTTC
>JANMPW010000696.1:0-6335 GCA_031370065.1 Acidobacteriota bacterium | reverse complement strand
TAGGGGCGCCGGGGCGGGGACGGTCTGCGGGACCACAGGAGGCCGAGCGCGAGCGAAAGGCAGAGTGGCGGCGCAGCCAGAGCCGGCATGCTCCAGGGAATGGACGCGAAAGTCAGCAACAACCCGGCCAGGGTGAGGCTGACGGCCCCCAGCGCGAGCGCCGCGGCAATGCGTGGCAACAGGCCCTCGGAGCGCACGGAGGGATGGAAGGCGGCTCCGGCCCCGAGCACGGGAAGAGCCAGAAGCGCGGCGAGAAATCGTGGCCAGCTCATGGTGCGGCCACGCGCGCGTAGATCGCGCCGTCCTCGACGTTTGCCACCAGGCGCAGGGGCCAATCGGCGGGCGGGGGGCGCCGGTAGGCGAGGACGAACTCGGCCTTGCGACCCTCCTCCGGCGTCAACAGGCCGTAGTACGAAGACGGTAGGGGAAGGCTGTACGGGAAGGCGCCGATCGACATCATGTAAAGGGACATCGCGGTGTCAGGATCCTGTGCGAGTACCGTGAGGCTCGATGCGGACGGAAAGTACGGGCGACAGGATTCCAGGAACACCCACTGTCGGGCGCGGTTCCCGTCGGTCCGGTCGAGCGGGGTGACGGGCAAGAAAAGCTGCTCGCCGAGCGGGTGCGCGGTGCGGGCGACGATCGGAAAGCAGCAGAGTGCGAATGCCGCGGCGAGCCAGAGCCGCACTGAGCGGGAGCGTGGATCGCGGGCGGACGGGATCATGCTTCCCGGGGGCCCGGCTCCGGCGCGGCGCGCGCGCGCCGCGAGCAGGCCACCGCCAGCGTGAACAGGACGGGAATCGGGGCGAAGATGCGGGCAGCGGACCACGAGATCCATTGCGCCGGGTCGTCCGCGAGGTGCAGGTACGTGAAGACGAGAAAACCGGCGAGCGCGGCCGCGGTGCCGAGCGGGAGCGCGGCCATTCTCCCGAGCCGCCCGGCGCCGATCAGGCAGAGCAGCGGAATCAGATACGGCAGCCCGCGGCCAGTCGAAGCGAGCGCGCGCAAGATCTCGGCCGCGATCCTGGGCCCGTGCTCCGCGTGGATGTCGAAGAATCGCCCGTACTCGGAGTACTCGTAGAAGAGCTGTCGCGACGCGCCAAAGGCAAACCACGCGCAGAGCGAGAGAGCGGTCGGGGCGAGCAATCGCAGGGCGGCCTTCCCGCGCTCGGCCGGCGGGCCGCCGCGCAGCACGAGCGCGAGCGCCGTTGCGGCAAGCACGAACGGCAGCCCCTCGACCTTGGCCGAGGCGGCCGCGGCGAAAAGGATTCCCGCCAGCAAATCTCCGGAGGCGTTGCCCGAGTCGGGCCGCAGCAGCAGCGCCATGGCCAGCGTCTCGAACAGGAGCAGGGGCATGTCTGCGTTGCCTGCCACGTCCGCCTGGCTACCGATGCACGCCAGGGTCGCGACGATGAGGGCCGATGTCGCGGCGGCGGCCCGCGCGGGGACCATCCCGCGCAGGACTCCGGGCAGTCCGACTGCAAGGGCGCCAAGGCCCAAAGGAAAGGTGAGCGCGGCGCAGGTCCAGACGAAGCGCCCGGCGGCCATCGTCGCGAATGCGAAGAGATTCGCCACGAGCGGCGGATAGTAGGGATGCATATATTGATTGGCCGCATCGCGCAGAAACTCCGTATCCACGCCGCGGGCCGCGGCAAACTGCTGCGCCTTGGCTCCCCAGAAGAAGACGAGATCGACCGACGTGGCCGCCCCTCCGAGCGTGGCGGCGAGGGCCGCGAGAACCGCGATGGATGCGACGGCGGCGGCGAACCGTTGCGCCATGTCCTGGCGAACGGGCTCGGGTGGAGCAGTCTGCGCCTCGCCTCGCAGGAAAGCGCGCGAGCCCCAGGCAAGCAGCGCGGCGACGGTGGTGACGATGGCGACGCCCCAGCGCACGTCGGCAAGCGCCAACAGGGTCATTGCAAATGAGACGAAAGCGGCGCCGGCGCCGGCTGCAAGGACCACGCGGCTGGCCAAGGGGAAGCGGTCGAATGCGGGATGCGCGAGCAGGGGCGCTCCCACGGCGGGAAGAAAGACGAAGGCTGCGAGCCAGGTCACTCCAGTCATCAGGGGCGGCTGCGCAGCCAGACGCTGCCATCGGGCGTTTCGAGAAGCAGTCTGCCCGGCTCCGGTCGGGGCCTCGGGCCGACGACGACGAGATACTCGGCGTCGCGCCAGACCTCGGGCGCGAGGAACCGCCCGTAGAAGGCGGACGGAAGCGCGCGCCGGCCAGGCAGGAGCGCGACGGCGAACCGGTGGTACCACATCTCTATCGCGGCATCGGGAGGCTCCGCGCGTACGACGACGGAGGCGCCCTGCGGGATCCCGAGCGCGGCCGCCGTCAGGAGCGCGTACGCGGGGGCGAGGGGGCGCGCGCTGCTGTAGTCGTACAGCGTGCGCGGCCGGACGAGCCCCTGCTTCCAGGGAACGTGCCAGAGCGCGAGCGCGGCGAGGAGGGCGGAGCCGAGGAGGGGGAGGAAGACGGGAGCGGCGGTCGAGCGCAGGCGAAGCAACAGGGGGATTGTACCGGTCAGGGACCCTTCCTAGCTCGGCTCGTCCTTCCCCTCCCAATGATCGAGCAGATCCTGCCCGATCGTCTTCGTCACGAAGATTTGCTTGAGGTAATTGAGTGTCGTCACGGCCAGCGGCACGCCGGCCGCGGAGAACGGGGCGCCGAAGGCGGCGAGGGCGAGGTGCCGGGCCTTCTCCGCGCCGGAAAAGTCCGGGTTCTTCCAGTCGAGGACGCTGCCGTAGTACTTGAAGACCATCCGGTAGACGTCCGAGAGCAGCATTCGAAAGCCCATTTCCATCCCCCAGACGAAGCAGGCGCCCGTGCGGATCTTCGCGAGGAACTCGGGGATGCTCGCGGCCTCGGCCACCGTGTACACGCGGGCCAGAGGCGTCAGGGTGTGCGCGTCGGAGCCGGCGACGAGCGAGACCGCGCCGCGCTTTTCCCGAACGACGGCCATGAGGTCTTCGACGAGCCGGTTGTGCTGCGAGGTCATCGCGCCGTTCTTGACCTCGAAGATGTCGAACATCCGGAGCATCTCCTCGAAGTAGCGGCGGGGGGAGTTGCGCATCCGGTAGTTCTGGAACATGTGGTTGGCCGACGCGATGATGTTCTCCTCGCGCAAGTATTCGTGCAGGTCGTAGATGTTGCGCCGCCGGCGCTGGATCTCGTCGTGCTGCTTCTGGTCGATGTCGAAGACGTTGACGTGGATGCGCTGGCGGGTCTCCGGAAACCAGGTCTCGACCTCCTCGGAGATGAAGAAGTCCTCGAGGTCCGGATAGCGGTCGTAGAGCGCCAGGCACCCGTCGATCGAGTCGTGGTCGGTGATGGTGACGAAGTCCATCCCCCGCTCCTTGGCGAGGCGGTAGACCTCCTCCGGGCGGTTGTACGAATCGCGCGTGTTGGCGATCCGGAAGTACTTGAAAGTCGAGTAGACCGAGTGGCAGTGAAGGTCCACCTTGCGGAATCGCCGGTCGGCGAACCATGCGGGCTGCTCGAAGTCCGTTTCGTTTTTCGACGACACCCGTCGGCTCCCTCTCGCACGCGCGGCAAGACCGCGGGCGGTGGCGTTTCTTGGCCCTCTTGAGGGTACCATCCCGTGTTAACTTCCCGCTGTCATGCGGCTTCTCTTTCGCCTGTTTTACGGCACCCTGCTGGCGGCGGTCTTCGTCGGAGCCGTGTGGTTCGGCTTCCGGCGGGCCATCGTCGGCCGTTCCGTGACCGTTCCGGACCTGACGGGCAAGACGCCGGACGAGGCGTTTCGCGCCGCCCACGCCGTTGGCCTCCAGCTCGAGGAGCAGAACAGCCGGGCGCGCTACGACGAGCGCATTGCGCGCGGCCGCGTGCTGCTGCAGCAGCCCGAGCCGGGTTCGCTCGCCAAGCCCCTGCAGGCCGTGCGGATCGTCCTTTCGCTCGGCGCCCGCGAGCTGCGCGTTCCCGAGTTGACGGGCCTGGCGCCTCGGGCCGCGGCGCTGAAGCTTTCGCGCGAGTCGCTCGAGCTCGGTCCCGTCTCGTGGTACCGCGATCCGGCCGCGCCGCAAGGGATCGTGGCCCAGGATCCCGAGGTCGAGGCCCCGGCAACGAAAGGCGAAGCCGTGCGGGCGCTCATGAGCCGCGGCGCGCCCGATGCCCGCTTCGTCATGCCGGACTTCGTGGGCAAGGATGCACAGGCGGTCAAGGAGCGGCTGGAGAAGTTCGGCTTCCGCGTCGGCAGCGCCCGCTACGAAGGCTACGAAGGCGTTCACCCGAATACGATCCTGAAGCAGTTCCCACCGGCGGGATACCCGCTCTCCAATCGCGAAGTGGTCTCCCTGACCGTCTCGCGGCCGGCCGAGGCCGCGGCCCCCGCACCCAGATCATGAAGGTTCGAATCGCCCCGTCCCTGCTCTCGGCAGACTTCGCGCGCCTGGCGGATGCGCTGGCGATGGCGGAGGCCGGCGGAGCGGATCTCGTGCACGTGGATGTCATGGACGGCCATTTCGTGCCGAACCTGACGATCGGGCCCCCCGTCGTCCGGGCCCTGCGAAAGGCCACGCGGCTTCCCCTCGACGTCCACCTCATGATCGAGAACCCGGAGCGCACGCTGCCAGCGTACCTCGACGCGGGCGCCGACTGGGTTTCGGTCCACGTTGAATCCACGCGCCATCTCCAGCGGTGCCTGGACGCGATCCGCCGCGGCGGAGCGAAAGCGGGCGCCGCGCTCAATCCGGCCACGCCGACCCTGATGCTCGCCTCCGCCTGGCAGGATCTGGACTACGTGGTCGTGATGTCGGTCAATCCCGGGTGGGGAGGCCAGCCATTCCTGGCGCCGTCGGTTGAAAAGGTCAGGCGCCTTCGCCTCGAGGCCCGGGAGGCCGGAAGCGGTCTCGCGATCGAGGTCGACGGCGGCGTCAACGCGGGCAACGCCGCGCCGCTCGCGGCGGCAGGCGCCGAGATCCTCGTCGCCGGAGCGGCTGTTTTCGGGCACGCCAACCCGGCCGCCGCGATCGGGCAGCTCCGGGAGGCCGCGGCCGTCGCGGCGCGGGCTTGAGGATGCCGACGCCGATGATTCGGCCAATGAGGGCGGGAGTCGCCGCTGCCGTTGCGCTCGCGGCGGTTCTCGGTGCGGGCTGTTCCAGTATCAGGGCAAAGAAGCCCGACAAGATCACCCAGGAGCTGCTGACCGAGCCCAAGGAGACCCTGTTCGCGAAGGGCAAGGCGCTCATCGCGAAGAAGAAGTACGACGAGGGCCGCAAGTACCTGAACTACGTCTTCGAGACCTATCCCAACGAGACGGTGGGCCGGGAAGCCCTGCTCATGGTGGCGGACTCCTACTTCCAGCAGAAGACGACCGCCAGCTACACGGAAGCGCGATATCGCTACCGCGACTACCTGAATCGCTACCCGGGGGCGCCCGGCCGGGATTATGCGCGCTACCAGTTCGCCCTCTGCTCCGACAAGGAGCACGAGAAGCCGGACCGGGACCAGACGGCTACGAAGGAAGCCATCGAGCAGTACCGGGCACTCATCCGCGAGTTCCCCGATTCGGGCTACGCCGGGGCCGCCCGGGAGCGGATCCGCAGGCTCACGGACCTGCTCGCCGAGCACGATTTCGGTGTGGGCTATTTCTACCTGCGCAAGGGCTCGACGGCGGCCGCCCTGTCCCGCTTCATCCAGGTCGAGCAGCGTTATCCGGACTACGGGGCAAAGGACAAGCTTTACTATTACCAGGCGATCGCTCTCGACCGGCTCGGGCGCAAGGAAGAGGCGCGGAGCTACTTCGGGCGGGTGGTGGAGGAGTTTCCGCAGAGCAGCTACGCCAGTAGGTCGCGGTCAAAAGTGGGCGGAAAGATGGCGGAAAAGGCTTCGGCGGCGACCGCGGTGGTTGACACAAAGCCTGAAAACCAGTAGATTTTTGGCTAGAAACCGAGAATATCCGTATTTTTTAAGGAGTCGCCATGCGTCTCCCCGTTCGCTTTGCCGGTCCATTGGCCCTTCTCCTTACGACAGGCGCAGCCACTCTTCTCGCTCAGCAAGCGCCGGAGCTCGCCGGCGGGAGACTTGCTCAGGCCCCGCAGGGGATCACTCGCATCGAGGCGACGGCGCCCCAGACGACCGAGGCAGCGCCGCAACCCCTCGGCTACGAGGACGAGGTTGCCTGCTTTGGCTACATCGGTCCGGCAGACGAGAAGTTTGCCGCCAAGGTGATCGGAGCCGAAAACGTCGCGGAGCAGGAAGACTTCACGACATACAACCTGCTGTACCTCGACGGCGGCTATGACCGGGGCATGAAACCGGGCGACGAGTTCTGGATCGTCACCCCGGGCGACATCGTGTACCACCCCATCAC
>JANMPW010000646.1:0-2332 GCA_031370065.1 Acidobacteriota bacterium | reverse complement strand
CGCGAACTCGACCTGTGTGACGCCCAACGGATTCAGAAACTCCTCAACGAGCATTTCGCCCGGATGTGTCGGAATTCGGCTGGTCGGCAACATGATTCCTCCCCTTGGTCTAGTGGTAGTCGGTTAGCGTTACGTCTCGCGCGAGGCCCTCTTCCCAACGAAAGACGATTCGCCATTGATCGTTCACTCGGATGCTGTGAAACCCCTTCCGGTCGCCCTTCAGCGCCTCCAGTCGGTTGCCGGGAGGCGCCTTCAGGTCAGCCAGGATGTGAGCCGCTTCGATCATGTCGAGCTTTCTCTTCGCCGCGCTCAAGACGTCCGGGCCAACCCGTCTCGTCCGGGCAGAGGTCCGGCCGTCGTAGATCTCCTCGGTCACGGCATCTCCGAAGGAGGCGATCACCCGCGAATACTACACGACTACCGTGTAATCGTGCAAGTGCCGGGACCTTCAGGCGGCCGGCGGCCGGGAATGCGCCGTCGAGGAGGATGAGTGGTGAGCCGTGTAGGACTCGAACCTACAACCTAGAGATTAAGAGTCTCTTGCTCTACCAGTTGAGCTAACGGCCCACTCGGGGAGCGGAGAATACCCGATTGGCGCCTGCGCGGGCAAGCGGAGTCCCTGGGACCGGGAGCCTGCAACCCTATTTCTATCCCCCGCCCACCAGCTCCACGACCTCGAAGACGTCGCCGTCGGCCAGCGGCGTCCCGAGGTAGTCGGCCTTGGGGAGGATCTCCCGGTTGCGCTCGACTGCGACGCGAGGCGTCGAGACGCGCAGCCGCTCGAGCAGGTCGGCGACCGATGCGCCCGCGGACAGCTGCATCGGCTCGCCGTTGACGGTGATCGTGAGCTCGGCGGTCATTTCTTCTTGATGGGGTACTGGACCTCGGAGCTCGCCCTGCCCCCCGTCACGCGGATGACGGCCGCGGCGCTCCCGTTGGGGAACGCCGGGACCATGAAGGACAGGACACAGGAGCCATCCGAGGCGGTCTTGCCTTGGAACGCCGTCGAAGCGCGGGCGGAAGTCGAAAGGATGCGGACCTGCACGGAAGCCCCGGCCAGCGGCCGCGCCGGCGACCCCGATGTCGCCTTCAGCTTGGTCTGGACGGAGCGGCCCGCCATGAAATCGGGCGCCGGCGACAGCGTCAGATCGACGTCCTCCGGAACCTCCTCGGAGCCGAGGTATTCGAGCACCATCTGATCGAGGCTCCGTTCGCTTCTCGGCAGGGGCGTCTTCGTTCCGGGTGGGGCCGTCGCGTCGTCCTTTTCATTCTTCGCGGTTTTGGGGCCCTTCTCCGGCCTCTCGACCTTCGCGGCCTTCGCGGGCGCCGGCGCGGGTGGCGTCTGCGGCGCAGCAGGTGGCCGGGCGGGTGGCGCCGGCGCGGCCGGGGACGGCCGCGCGGGCTCCGAAGTGGACGACATGCCCTCCGGGACCTGCACGGAACCGTTCGGGCCGTCGAAGCGGCCGCGCTGGATCGCGGCGATCATCGTGCGGTGCTGCTGCTCCATGAGGTCCTGCACTGCGGGGTCGTCGCGTCCGGCCTGGACGACCTCGGCGTACGAGGTCCGCTTCGTCGCGAGGATCTCGCCGCCGACGTAGACGAGCGACTCGACGCACGGGTTCCCCTCTCCCTTGTCTTCGGTCTGGATGTGGAAGACGCGGTTCTTGTGCTTGACGTCTGTGTTGAATCCGGTGATCACGGCGAACGCAAATTGTAGCGCGGCCCGTCGGGCACGCGCGCCCCGTCTCCCCTCACAGGAGCTCGAACTGCGCCGTGAAGTGGCGCAGAAGCGGCGCCTGCTTGACGATTCGCACGCCGCGCAGGGCGGCGGGCTCGGCGCGCAGCCTGGCCGTGACCTCGGTCACATACTCGAGGTGCGTGTTCGTGTAGACGCGCCGCGGCACGGCCAGGCGCACGAGGTCGAGGTCGGGAAGCTTCTCGCGGCCGGGCCGCTCCGGGTCGGGCTTGCCGAACATCACGCCGCCGATCTCGACGGCGCGGATGCCGCCCTCCCGGTAGAGAGCGATCGTCAGCGACTGGCCCGGATACTGCTCGGGCGGCAGGTGCGGCGCGAAGGCCCGCGCGTCGACGTAGACGGCGTGGCCTCCGATCGGAAGGACGACGGGGACGCCGGCTGAGGCGAGCATTTCGCCGAAAGCCCCGACCTGGCCGACGCGGAAGGCCAGGTAATCGTGGTCGAGAACCTCCTTCAATCCGAGCGCCACGGCTTCCAAATCGCGCCCCGCGAGGCCCCCGTAGGTTGGAAAGCCTTCGATCAAAATGAGCTTGTTCTTGAGCTTCTCGACCCAGGCCTCGTCGCGCAGGGCGAGAA
>JANMPW010000642.1:0-2797 GCA_031370065.1 Acidobacteriota bacterium | reverse complement strand
CGCCACGCGGGCCTCCTGGAGGTTCGAAGCGGGCTTTCGCAGGTCCACCATGTAGGCCCGCTGCACCCGCTCCGCGGTGTAGCGCTGCGTCGGGACTACCGTGATGGCCTGGCCAAAGCGGTTGGCGACATCATTGGAGACGACGACGCAGGTCCGCGTCTTGCGGGGCTCGACCCCGATCGACGGATCGCAGCTGATCCAGAGAATGTCGCCGCGTCTGATCTCCAGGTCGTCAGTCCTTTCCATCGAACCACTCGAGCTGCGCGGCTTCGAAATCCTTCAGAAGCTTCTGGGCATCGGCCCGCCCCGCGACGTAGTCCGCCGCCAGCTTCCTCCTCCGCTCTAGGGCCTCCCGCGCTTCGAGGGCATCGCGGATGATCCCGCGAGCATAGGCGGCCCGAGGCGCGCCGGCACGCTTGGCGTGCCGAGCCAATCGTTCGGACGTGTCACTGTCCAGGGTCAGATTGAGCCTTTCCATGACACGCACCATAGCAGTCCGCGGTGCTAGCCGGCCGCCTCAGGGTTCGGTCTTCGGCGGTTCGTCGAGCTGCTGCCTCCTGGCCGGCCACTCGGGCTGCTCGCGGAGCCAGTCGAAATACGGCATGTATCGCGAGTACATCACGAACACCGGCACCTATGGCGCCGATGATTTCGTAGGCGCCGAGACGACTTCCGGTGACGAGAGGCATGAGCGGCGGAGTCTAGCCCGGACTCTTCATGAGGGAATCTGCTGCGACGTCCGATACCGCGCCACTGGCGGGCGTCCCCCAAGGGGAGGCTGGCGTGCTGCTCGCTCCTCGTCTCCTCGCCGTATGTCCAATACGGTTGCGTCGCTCCTCACTGCGCTTGCCCGCCATTGACACGGTTTCGAACGCCTCGCGACGATTCCTCATGAATAATCCGGACTAGCGGGCGACTCGACGGCTGCCCATCAAGGACGACATTCCCGGCCTCGAGGACCAGGGACCTCAGGACTTCGATCCGAGCTGGACCTGCGTCAACAGACTGAAGGGAATCGCAGCCATGTGCGGATCCCGATGCACCAGCACAGCTGACGCGGCCCGAGCCGCCCCGGCGATGAGCGAGTCGACCAGAGGAATTCGCCGCCCTGAACTTCGCGAGAGGCGCCAGGCCGCCTCCGCGGCCTCTTTGTCGATCGGGACAATCCCATCTGCCATCTCCTCGTAGGCCGAGATCGCGCCGTCGATCCCTCGCGCGGTGGCTCCCAGTTCCTTCATCCGCCGACGAAACTCGACCAGGGTCGGGGTGGCGATCAGGATCTCCGAGGCCTCCTCTTCGATCAATTCCTGAACGCGAGCAGCCCCGGCCTCGTTCCGATAGTGGGCAAGAACCGCGGACGTGTCGAGCAGATAGCGCGCCACGGTTCTAGGTTTCCCGCTCGCGCTCCGTCACGAGTTCCCGAACGGAGTCGCGGCGGGGCGAGAACTTCTTTCCTTGCCCAAGCAAACTCCGGCTGAGCGCCGTCTTGTTCGGAATCACCCGAACCCGCATCTCGTCGGGACCCCGGCCATGGTTCTTGATGGGCGTCCACTCCAGCCGATAGCCCGGCTGGATGTTGAACAGCCGCCCGACGGCCGCAGGTATGGTGACCATGTTCTTCTGGGTGACCGTCGTAATCATGGAATGGATGTTATTCCATGAATGGGCTCACGTGCCCCGCCTCGGGCGATGACTTCCTTCAGCTCTTCCGCCCAGTTGAGGACCAGGCTCCGGCGGTCGGGCGAGAACGCGCCTCCATTGATGCCGGTTGGATCGTTGATTTCGAGCGTTTCGTCGGTCGAAAGGCGCCGGGCGAACAGTTGACGCCCTGCCGCCGGTCACGCCGGTCATGATCACCGCCCGCGGTCGAATCCAGAGACTGCGGATCCCGAGGGCATCGTCCGCAGCCGAGAACACGATGGTCCGGCGATTTGGGGAGGGAGCCAGATCTCCCCGAAAGGAGTGCGCCTGTGGGAGCGGGATTTCGTATCCGATCATGGAGGCCTGCGCGCGATCCGGCGGTGCGTTCCTTCCGCTCACGAGGACGCTCACCGCCCATCCGGCTGCGACTCCCAACGCGAGGAACGCCGCGCGCGAGGCCCAGATCGTTCGGTGTCTGGGGCGAGCCGCCTTGCCCGCTCCGTCCCGATCCTCATCAACGTGTGCGTCGAGCGAGGCATCTTCGAGGAGGATTCGAGCGTCGGCGGCGTCGTGCAGCCGCTTTTCGGGTCGGTTCGATGCAGCGACGGAGCAGGGCCCTCACATTCGCCGGAACGCCTCGAGTAAGCGCTTTCCAGTCGGGGGCCTGCGTCAGGACCGCCGCAAGAACGTCGCTGACGGTCTCGCCCGAGAAGAGGCGATGGCCCGTCAGCATCTCGAAGAGCACGACCCCGAACGACCAGATGTCGGCGCGCTTGTCGACGGTCTTTCCTCGCGCTTGCTCCGGGCTCATATACGCCGCGGTGCCGAGGATGAGACCGGCCTCGGTGGCGTGGCGCGACATCGTGGGGGAGTGCGAGAGCTGAGAGTTCACCCCGCTGCCGCTGTTCTCGCCTTGGAGGGCTTTGGCCAGACCAAAGTCCAGAACCTTTACCTTGCCGTCGGGGGTTACCTTGACGTTGGCGGGTTTGAGATCGCGATGGATGATGCCGTGGTCGTGCGCTTCTTCGAGTCCTTCCGCGATCTGCTTCGCGATGGCGATGGCTTCATCGACGGGGATGGCACCACGCTCAAGCGCTCGGCGAGGTCCTCGCCAAGAACCATTTCCATAGCGAGGAAGTGAGCCTTGGCGCCGTCG
>JANMPW010000667.1:0-4299 GCA_031370065.1 Acidobacteriota bacterium | reverse complement strand
CATGGACGGAGCTCGTCATGCGACTCTCTCCGAGCGGCTCATGGCTGCGACTCTCCACCGGCGATCTGGACGCCGGACCCTTTGGGAAGGCTCCGCGCGCGCCAGAACTCGTAGATGATCGGGATTAGGACGAGCGTGAGGACCGTTGAAGAGACCATTCCGCCGATCATCGGGGCGGCGATCCGCTTCATGACGTCGGCTCCCGTGCCATGCGACCACATGATGGGTAGCAAGCCCATCATGATGGCCATGACGGTCATGATCTTGGGGCGGACGCGCTGGACCGCGCCCTCGAAGACCGCTTCGTGGAGGTCCTGGCGCGTGTGGAGTGTGCCGGCGCCCTTGCGCAGCTCGTAGGCCTCGTCGAGATACACGATCATCACGACGCCCGTTTCGGCTGCGACGCCGGCGAGCGCGATGATCCCGACCCAGACCGCGACGCTCATATCGTACTGGAGGCCGGCAAGCAGCCAGATCGCGCCGACGATCGCAAACGGAATCGAGAGCAGGACGATCAGCGTCTGCGGGACGGAGCGGAAATTGAAGTAGAGGAGCAGTATGACGAGGAAGAGCGTCAGCGGAACCATGACCTTCAAGCGCTCCTTCGCGCGTTGCATGTACTCGTACTGACCGCTCCAGACCAGGTTGTAGCCGGTGGGTACCTTGATCTTCGCTTCGACGGCCTTCATCGCCTCGGCGACGTAGCCCCCGATGTCTCGACCCGTCACATCGACAAAGACCCAGCCGGTGATTTGCGCCCCCTCGCTCCGGATCACCGGTGGGCCCATGCGGGGCGAGATCTTCGCCAGCTGCCCGAGGGGGATCTGGGCTCCCGTTGGCGTGGAGACGAGAACCCGCTCCAGGGCGTTGGGCGTGCTGCGAAAGTCGCGCGGATAGCGCAGATTGATCGGGTAGCGTTCGCGTCCTTCGACCGTCTGAGAGATGTTCTGGCCTCCGATGGCCGACTCGATGATGGCCTCGACGTCCCCCACCCGGAGCCCATAACGAGCGATCTGGTCCCGATTGATGTCGAAGTCGTAGAAGTAGCCGCCCGAAACCCGCTCGGCGTACACGTTGCGGGTGCCGGGGACCATCTTTACGGCGGCCTCAATCTGCTGTCCGATCGACTGGATGACATTCAAGTCCGAACCGAAAATCTTGATCCCGACCGGCGTACGAATGCCGGTCGTCAGCATGTCGATGCGGCCCTTGATCGGCATGGTCCATGCGTTGGAAACGCCCGGTAGTTTCACGGCGCGGTCCATCGCGTCAATGAGCTTCTCGGGCGTCATGCCCTTGCGCCACTGCGATTCGGGCTTGAGCGCCACCAAAGTCTCCATCATCTCCATGGGAGCCGGATCGGTCGCGCTCTCGGAACTGCCCGCCTTGCCGAAGACGCTCTCGACTTCGGGAAACGACTTCAGGATCTTGTCCTGCTTCTGCAGAAGCGCCTGCGCCGACGTGATCGAGAGCCCCGGCAGGGTCGTTGGCATGAAGAGCAGCGTTCCTTCGTAGAGCGGAGGCATGAACTCGTTGCCAAGCGTGCGGAATACCGGGACAGTCAGCGCCAGCGCAAGGAGGCTCACTCCGAGGGTCGCCTTGCGCCAACGGTAGGCGAAACGGAAGACCGGCCGGTAGATGGCGATCAGGAAGCGGTTGATCGGGTTCTTCGCCTCGGCGACGATCCGCCCGCGGATCAAGAGCAGCATCAGCGCCGGCGCTACGGTGATCGAGAGGAGCGACGCAAAGAGCATCGAGAACGTCTTCGTGAACGCAAGCGGCCGGAAGAGGCGGCCCTCCTGGGCCTCCAACGTGAAGACGGGCAGGAACGAGACCGTGATGATGAGCAGCGAGTAGAAGAGAGGCTTCCCGACCTCCTGCGCGGCCTGGATGATGACCTGCCGTCGGTCGGATCCGGGGGGCGCGTGCTCGAGGCGTTTGTGCGCGTTCTCGACCATCACAATCGTTGCGTCGACCATCGCGCCGATCGCGATCGCGATCCCCCCGAGCGACATGATGTTCGAGGACTGACCCATGGCGTGCATCGCAGTGAACGACATCAAGAGCGCGAGCGGCAGCGTGAGGATGGCGACGAGCGCGCTGCGGAAGTGGAAGAGGAAAAGGATGCAGACGAGGCTGACGATGACCGACTCCTCGATCAGCTTCTCCTTGAGCGTCTTGATCGACTCCTCGATCAGCGTCGACCGATCATAGACAGGAACGATCTCGACTCCCTTCGGCAGAGCCTTCGAGACCTCCTTGATCTTCGCCTTCACGCTCTCGATGACCTTGAGCGAGTTTTCGCCGAAGCGGACGATGACGATACCGCCCACGGCCTCGCCGAGGCCGTCGAGCTCGGCGGCGCCCCGCCTCATGTCGGGTCCGAGCTGGACCCGGGCGACGTCCCGCAGCAGGACGGGTGTGCCTTGCTCGTTGACCCTCAGAACGACCTTTTCGAGGTCTTCTGGTTTGCGGACATACCCCCGGCCGCGCACCATGTATTCGGTCCCGTTGAACTCGAGGACGCGTCCGCCAACGTCGTTGTTCGACATCTGGATGGCCTTCATGACGTCGTCGAGAGGGATCCCATAGGCCAGAAGCTTGTTCGGCTGGATCTCGACCTGATACTGCTTCACGTAGCCCCCGAGCGAAGCGACGTCGGCCACGCCGGGCACTCCCCGCAGCCAGTAGCGGATGGACCAGTCCTGCAGGGTTCGCAGCTCCTGGAGGTTCAGCCTGTTCGAGCGGTCGACGACGGCGTACTGGTAGGCCCAGCCCACACCGGTGGCGTCCGGGCCGAGGACGGGCGCTACTCCCGAGGGAAGCTTGCCGGCCAGTCCGTTCATGTACTCGAGGACGCGGCTGCGCGCCCAGTAGATGTCCGTGCCGTCCTGGAAAATGATGTAGACAAACGACATCCCGAAGTAGGAGTACCCGCGCACGACTTTGACCTTGGGAGCTGAGAGCATGGTCGAGACGATGGGGTAGCTGACCTGGTCCTCGACGAGATTCGGCGCCCGGCCGGGCCACTCCGTGAACACGATCACCTGTACGTCCGAAAGGTCGGGGAGGGCGTCGAGCGGGGTCTTCTTCACGGCGTAGACGCCCACGCCGATGATGACGAGGACGCCGAGGGCGACGAAGAAGAGATTTCGTGCCGAGGCGGCGATGAGTTTTTCGATCATGACTCGGCCCCCTTCAGTGCTTCATCTGCCCGGTCGCGGTCGAGAGCTGCGACTCGGAGTCGATCAGGAAGTTGGCGGAGGTCACGACTTTTTCGCCTTGCGCGAGACCCTCCAGGACCTGGTAGTAGCCTCCCGCCAGGTAACCCGTCTTGATCTCTCTCGGGTCGAACCGGCCCTCGCCCCGGCTGACGAAGACGAGCTTGCGGCTTCCCGTATCGAGGACTGCCGTCTGGGGGACCGCGAGCGCCTCGTCGCCTTTCGCTTTGAGGACGACATCGGCGTACATGCCGGGCTTGAGCGCCGCGTGCGAATTCGGGAACTCCAGACGAACCCGTACCGTGCGGGTCTTTTCGTCGAGGTAGGGATAAACGTAGGAGACTTTGCCGCGCAAGACCTCTCCGGGCGCGTAGGAGAGATCGACCGTGGCCTCTTGCCCGAGCTTGATCAGCGGCACCTCGTACTCGTAGATGGCCGCGTCGATCCAGACACGGGATATGTCCGCGATCTTGTAGAGGTTCATCCCCGGCTCGACTCGCAGTCCCTGGAGCGCCATCTTCTCGATCACATAGCCGCTGATGGGACTGTGAATGTCGAGAGTGCGGCGCGTCTTCCCGGTCGTTTCTATCTCTTTGATGTGGTCTTCGCGGATGTCCCAGGAAAGCAGTCGACGACGTGTCGCGTCGAGGAGCTCGCGAGCGACATTCGTCCCTGCCGGAAGGGAGCGGGCCGCTTTCAGCGCCAGCAGGTACTCCTCCTGCGCAGAGACGAGCTCGGGACTGTAGATCGCCATCAGCGTCTGGCCCTTCTGAACGAAGACCCCCGTGAAGTCGACGTCGAGCCGCTCGATCCATCCGGCAAACTTGGTGTTGACGAAGGCGAGCCTGCGCTCGTCATACTCGACGCGGCCGACCGTCCGAACGTCCCGAATCATTGGCCGTATCGCGACGGGGGTCAGCACGACTCCGAGCAACTGCTGCCGATCGGCCGAGAGGCGGATCGAGCCGGGCGGCATCGAGGCAATTTCCTTGCCCTCGCCCGCCTTCGCTTCCGGCGCCAATTTGCTCTGCCCCATCTCCATTCCCGGCATCGCTGGAGCCGTTGGTGCGGCGCTCGG
>JANMPW010000617.1:0-1747 GCA_031370065.1 Acidobacteriota bacterium | reverse complement strand
GCACAAGGCCGCCGCGCTGACCGGGAACGCGTCCCTGCGCAACTACCTCGTGAAGCGCGCCGAGGCGCTGATCTCGAACGACTACTACGCCTCCGACCTCGCTTGGATGGACGTCGACTCGGACATCGAGGTCGTGATCGGGCCCTACGTGGTCTACGAGGACGCGCTCTTCAACTACAAGGCGTCCTTCACATCGTTCGTGTCGGTCCGCGACAAGGCCGAGAGCGAGAAGCTCGCGGTCTACGCGAAGCACCTGCCCGAGATGGAGAAGAACCTGCCGATCCCGGACGAGCACAAGAACACGAGCCGCAAGTTCGAGTCGCCCATCCGCGTGGTGCAGGAGGCCTACACCGCCGGCGACACGCGCGCGGGCGTGCAGACATCCGCCTTCAACCTCCCGAACGACGAGCGCGTCCGCCAGGCGAAGGGCTCGAAGAAGGTGCTCCTGAAGAACGTGATCGAGGCGAAGTTCCGGGTCGCCGGAAGGCCGATTGCCGAGCGCGTCCTCGACCCGGCGCAGTTGCCGGCCGTCTCCTTCGACGCCTTCTTCAACCATACACTCTTCCACGAGCTCGCGCACGGCCTCGGACCGGGCATCATCACGGGCCCGGACGGAAAAAAGACCGAGGCGCGGCTGCTTCTCAAGGACCTCTACTCCACGATCGAGGAGTGCAAGGCAGACGTCGTCGGGATGTGGATCCTGCTGCAGGCGATCGATAACAGGTGGCTGACCGCGTTCGACGAGAACACGCTCGCCGTGACAACTTCAGCCCTCATGTACCGCTCGATCCGGTTCGGCGTGGACGAGGCGCACGGAGGCGGCACGGCAATCCAGTGGAACTGGTTCGCGGAGAAGGGCGCGGTCGTTGCCACCGAGGATGGCCGCTTCCGGGTCGCGACGCCCCGGTTCCGCGAGGCCGTTCGCTCCCTCGCCAACGAGCTCCTCATGATCGAGGCGACCGGCGATTTCGCCCGGGCGCAGAGACTGCTGTCGGCCTATGGGAAGCTCACTCCGGAAATGGAACGCATCAATGTGCGGTTGAAAGACATTCCGGTCGACATCGCCCCGGTGTATGTCGCGGCCGGAGAGAAATGAGGGAAATCATGGACAACGAAGAAGGCACTGGCACGGTGGTGGAACTCGGGCCGACCCGTCGGCGCAAGGCCCCGGCGCGTAAGGCGGCGGCAGGCAGGCGCACGGCAAAGCCAGCGGCGCAGCGCAAAGCGCCCGCCCGGCGCAAGGCCGCGGGCAGCGGCACCTCCTTCG
Source organism: Acidobacteriota bacterium (assembly GCA_031370065.1). Lineage (GTDB taxonomy): Bacteria > Acidobacteriota > Thermoanaerobaculia > UBA5066 > Gp7-AA6 > DAHUXD01. The sequence goes on along the minus strand of JANMPW010000617.1, from coordinate 480 downwards.
AGGGCGTGATCCGTTCGATCGCCGGGAGCGTCTCGGTCGCGCGCGAGGCGATCGCGGAGGCCTCGGGCCAGGGAGCCACCGCCGTCCGCCGCGCCGTCGGGACCGCGTCGAAGGCTTCGCGCAAGACCGTCACGCGCCTGGCCAACGAGTGGAAGGCGATGGACCCGAAGAAGAAGGCAGGCATTCTCGCCGCCCTCCTCGGCGCGGCCGCGGCAGCCTCGGCTCCGCTCGTGCGCAAGAGCCTGAAGAAGTAGCGTCGGTGGCCACCGTCCGGCCCTCGGCCCGGTCCTCTCCGGCAGGAAGAGGACGCCGAAGCGTCGCCCTGGTCCTGGGCGCGCTCGCCATGCTGCTCCTGCCCGCGGCGCCGCGGGCCGAGGAGGCCGCGGCCCCCACCTACGCGCTCACGCCGCCCTCGACGGGCGGGCTCGAGGCCGTGGACAGGATGTTGCGCAAGCTCGGCACGCATCGGCGGCTGCTCGT
>JANMPW010000611.1:0-1535 GCA_031370065.1 Acidobacteriota bacterium | reverse complement strand
CGATCCGGCTGCGCTGGCATTCGATCGCGACACAGCTCGCCCCGGCCATGACTGCGGCCAGCGGCTGCGCTCCGCCCATCCCCCCGAGCCCCGCGGTCACGACGAGGCGTCCCGAGAGATCGCTGCCGAACTCCTTCCGTCCGGCCGCCGCGAACGTCTCGAATGTTCCCTGCACGATTCCCTGGCTCCCGATGTAGATCCAGGAGCCGGCCGTCATCTGTCCATACATCGTCAGGCCCAGGCCCTCGAGACGACGAAACTCGTCGCCCGTCGCCCAGGCGGGGACGAGCATCGAGTTGGAGATGAGGACGCGCGGAGCGTCTTCGTGGGTCTCGAACACACCCACGGCCTTTCCGGACTGCACGAGCATCGTCTCGTTCGCTTTCAGGCGCTTGAGCGTCGCCACGATCGAGTCGAAGCACTCCCAGTTTCTCGCCGCGCGCCCGGTCCCGCCGTAGACGATCAGCTCCGCGGGTTTTTCCGCGTTGTCCGGATCGAGATTGTTCTCGAGCATCCGGAGGGCCGCTTCCTGCGCCCAGCCGAGGCAGCGCATCTCGCTTCCCCGGGCGGCGCGGATCGTGCGGGGTGGCGACAGAACGCTTGCGCTCATGGGCCGATTATATGGGTCGCCGCCAGGCATGGCTCAGGCGAGACCCGCGATCGCACGCGCCATCGCGCCGCTTCCGAGGAAGAGCCTCGCCTTCTCGAGGTCCAGGTGCATTTCGCGGTCCCGGTTCCATGGCCGAACGACCCGGCGGAACTCGCCGCGCACGCGCTCGATCGGCGCCGAAGAGGACAGCGGACGCAGGAACTCCATCGCCTGAAACGCCGCGAGGGCTTCGATTGCGAGGACGCGCTCGAGGTTCTCGACAATGGCGGCGAACTTGCGCGCCGCGATCGGCGACATCGACACGTGGTCTTCCTTCGCGGCCGAGGTCGGGATCGAATCCACCGACGCGGGATGCGCGAGCACCTTGCACTCGGACACGAGCGCCGCGGCGGTGACGTGCGCCATCATGAAGCCCGAGTGCAGGCCGCCCTCGCGGACGAGAAATGCCGGCAGCTCCGACAGCGCCGGGTTCACGAGCTTCTCGATCCGGCGCTCGGAAATGGATGCGAGGTCGGTTGCGGCCACCGCCGCGTAGTCGAGCACGAGGCCCACCGGCGCTCCGTGGAAGTTTCCGCCGGAGAGGATGTCCCCGCGCGCCGCGAAAACGAGCGGGTTGTCGGTCGAGCTGTTCATCTCCCGCTCGAGCACCGCGCGCGCGTGGACGAAGGCATCCCGGGCCGCGCCATGCACCTGGGGCATGCACCGCAGCGCGTAATTGTCCTGCACCCTTCCGCAGCCCCGGTGCGACTCGCGGATCGCGCTGCCCTCGAGGACGCGGCGGAGATTGCGGGCCGAGGCCTGCTGCCCGGGATGCGGGCGCGCGGCGTGGATCCGCGGGTCGAAGGCGACGTCGGTGCCCTGCAGGGCGTCCAGGGTCATGGCCCCGATGATGTCGGCGCCGCGGGCGAGCCGCCAGGCCTCGGCC
>JANMPW010000606.1:0-2020 GCA_031370065.1 Acidobacteriota bacterium | reverse complement strand
CCCGTAGCGCACGGCCCGCCGGACAGCGCGCGGGTCGAGCCCGCCTTCGAGCAATCGCTGACGGAGCTCCCCTTCCGATGCGAGCTTCATGAAGAACCACGCAAGCGCGATCAGCGTCACCAGCGAGCCCTCCACCATCATGATCGAGCCCGCGATTCTCTGGTCGTTCACCGCCGTCAGGTTCCACGGCCGATGGTCCGCCTGGATGTACGTCGAGTAGAACGGCCTGTTCGACCAGACGAAGATGTTGCCGAGGATGGACTCGAAGACGCGTACCGATGCGATGAATGCCATCTTGATTCCCGTCCCGAACCACTCCGGCATCGGCAGCGTCTCGAGTAGCGGGACCCAGACGAGCGTTCCACCGAGAAAGAAGGACGTGTGCTCGAGCGCGTGCGCCCACGTGTTGTGCAACGCCGCCTCGTACACGAACGGGATGTGCCAGACAGTGAGGATGAGCGCCCAGACTCCGAAAGCGACGACCGGATGGAACAGCCGGCGCAACGGATGGATGAACGCGAGCAGTGGCCGGAGAATCGGGCCGGTCAGCCCCGCCACGATCGCCAGCGGAGCCAGATCGCCGATCAGGATGTGCTGCACCATGTGGAACGCCTGAGAAGACTCCTCGCCGTAGTGGTCGATCGGCGAGGCGGCCGCGGCGAGGAGAAGCGCGATCCCGAGCCCGAACGAGCCGATACGCCAGACCGGTGTCGCCTGGCCGCGGGCGCCGAGCGTGAGCACCCGCCGGCCGTACAGAGCGGCGACCACCAGGATCGGCACGATCTGCAGCGGTTCGAACGTCCAGGCCGACACGACCGTGCCAGTTTAGAATTCGCGCGGCCCAGTGCAGCTTTTCCACTACCACCTCGTGACGAGCCGGGTGCGCGAGGTCGAGGCCCGGTACCTCGCGAAGCTCGGATTCGAGCTCGTCGCGCGCTACGGCAGCGTCGGTGAGGAAAATCGGGCGTACGAGTCCGGCGTTTCGTGGGAGGACCTCGATCAGGAGGGCTTCAAGCTGCGGCTCTCCGAGCTCGAGCGCGGAGCGGTGAACGTCGTCGTGCAGCCGGGGCAATGGGAGCTGCCGCGCGTCGATCACATCGGGCTCGTCCTCGATGACGACGACCTTGCAGCCACCCTCGCGCGGGCCGACGAGATGAACCTCCGCGTGCAAGAACACGGCGCCCGCCGGACGTTCATCGCGACGGGAGCCGGCTACCGGATCGAGGTCCACCCGCCGCGCGTGTGGATCGACGAGCTGCTCGGCGAAGGGTCCCTCCTCTCTCTCGCCGAGCTCCAGCTGAAGGCGGACGATCCACACGCGAAGGCCGCGGCTCTGGCTGAGATCCTCGACCTCCCGCTCCACGACGCCGCGGTCTCGGTCGGCGAGACGCTCGTCCGGTTCGTCGAGGGTGGGCCGACAGGGCGGCCCGAGCTTCACGGCGAGCTGTTTGTCTAGTAGCACGAGGGAACCCATGGTTCCCCCGTGACCCCCCTCCTTCGATTCGCAGCCCCGGGCTTTTGCACGTCTGAGCCGAGCGAAGCCCGGCTCTTTCACCGTCTATCCGCACTCGGCCGGGCGAACGGCAAAGGCCGTCGGCCCTGCCGAATAGACTCGGTCCGTGAGCGAGGGGGCGAACACGTACGAGGCTGCTGGAGTTTCTCTGGCGACCGCCGAGGGCGTTGTCGAGCGCCTACGCGCGGCCGTCGAGTCGACCGGCGCGAGCGGGTTCGGCGCGTTCGCGGGTCTCTATCCGCTCGACGATCGCCGCCTGCTTGCGGCGACGACGGACAGTGTCGGCTCCAAGCTGATGCTGTCGCGGCGCGCGGGAAAGCTGCGCTGGGCGGGCGCCGATCTCGTGGCCCATTGCATCAACGATGTGCTCACGACCGGCGCCGAGCCGATGTTCTTCCTCGACTACGTCGCGGCCAACACGATCGACCTCGAGCAGGTCGCCGAACTCGTCGAGGGCGCCGCCGAGGTTTGCCGCCTCGCAGGTTGCGCACTGATCGGCGGCGAGAC
>JANMPW010000581.1:0-9830 GCA_031370065.1 Acidobacteriota bacterium | reverse complement strand
ACCCGCCCACGACGCCGAACTTCGGCACCTTGAACGTGTTGCGCACTTCGGCGCGTCCCCGCACCACTTCCTTCAGCGTCGGGTCCAGCAGGCCTTCCATGGCCTTCTTGATCTCGTCGGTGACGTTGTAGATGACCGTGTGGAGGCGGATCTCGACGCCCACCTTCTCGGCCTCTTCGGCGGCCTTCTTCTCGGGCCGCACGTTGAAGCCTACGATGATCGCGCCCGACGCGGAGGCGAGCAGCACGTCGTTGATGGTGACGGCGCCGACGCCGGCGTGGAGCAGCGAGATCTTGACCTTCTCGTTGGAAAGCGCCTTGAGCGACTGGGACAGCACTTCCATGGAGCCCGAGACGTCCGTCTTCAGGATGATCGGCAGGTCCTTGACCTTGCCCGCCTGGATCTTGCTGAAGAGCTGCTCGAGCGACGGGCGCGAGGAGGAGGCCATCGCCTGCTCCCGCTCTTTCTGCTGACGGAAGGAGACGATCGAACGGGCCTTCGACTCGTCCGTGACGACCTGGAACGTGTCGCCCGCCTGCGGGAGGTCCTCGAACCCGGTCACCTCGACGGGCGTGGCCGGCCCGGCCGCCTCGATCTTGTCGCCGCGGTCGTTGTGCATGGACCGGACGCGGCCGAAGACCGCGCCGGCGAAGAAGACGTCGCCGACCTTGAGTGTCCCCGCCTGCACCAGCACGGTGGCGACGTTGCCCCGGCCAGCCTCGCGGCGGGCCTCGAGCACGACGCCTCGGGCTTCCTCGGCGGCGGCAGCGGTGAGCTCCTGCATGTCCGCAACGAGCAGGATGAGCTCGAGCAGGTGGTCGATGCCCTCCTTCTTCAGGGCCGAAATCTCGGCGGCAGGCGTTTCGCCGCCCCAGGCCTCGAGGAGCACATTCTGGTCCGCCAGCTCCTTCTTGACCCGGTCGACGTTGGCGTTGGGCTTGTCGATCTTGTTGATCGCCACGACGATCGGGACCTTCGCGGCCCTCGCGTGCGCGATCGCCTCGATCGTCTGCGGCATGACGGCGTCGTCGGCCGCGACGACCAGCACGACGATGTCGGTGGCCTTCGCGCCGCGCGCGCGCATGGACGTGAAGGCCTCGTGGCCCGGCGTGTCGAGGAAGACGATCGGCTTTCCGTGGACCTCGACGCGGTACGCGCCGATGTGCTGCGTGATGCCGCCCGCCTCGCCCGCGGCGACGTTGGCTTGCCGGATCACGTCGAGCAGCGAGGTCTTGCCATGGTCGACGTGGCCCATGACCGTGACGACCGGGGCGCGGGGAACCCGCGGCGCCCCAGGGGTCGCCCCCTCGACCGACTCTCTGGCCGAGCGGGACAGGTCGAGCTCCTCCTCGAAGGAGACGACCGCGGCCTCGACGCCGATCTCCTTGGCGATCTGCACGGCCGTCGTCGCGTCGAGCGTCTGGTTGACGGTCGCGAGCACGCCGCGCTGCAGTAGCAGCCTCTGGATGTCGCGCGCCAGCACGCCGAGCTTCTCGGAGAGCTCCTTGACCGTCACGCCCTCGGTGAAGAAGACGGGCCCCGTCGGGGCCGGCTTGCGAAACTCGAGCACCTTGCCCGAGTCGTGCGCCCGGGTTTCCTTCGCCGCGCGGCGAATGGCGGATTTGGAGGCCGGCCGCTCGCCCGCCTCGGCCTCGTCGCCGGTCTTTTCGATCAGCGGCAGCGAGATGTCGGAGTACGTGTCCTCTTTGTAGGTGCCCACGAACTCTCGCAGGTCCACTTCGTCGGCGACCGTGATCTTCGGGCGCGCGCCGCGTTTGCCGGCGGCCGCCTTCTTCTGATCTTCCTTGTCGTCTTTCTTGCGCTTGACCGGTCCGCGGTCGGGGCCGGTGGGAACGGTGCGGCCGACCGGAGCGCCGGGGCGCGCGGGGCCGCCCATCGGACGTGCGCCCGGTCCCCCCGGGGTCGGACGGTAGACCGATGGGCCGGAGGGCCGGGGTCCCATCGGACGGCCGGCGGCGGGCCCCATCGGACGAATCCCGGCTGCGGGCCCCATGGGGCGCGTTCCGGAAGCGGGACCCATGGGCCGGACGATCGGGCCGCCGGGGCGAGGCGTTCCCGCCGAGGCCGTGGGCCGCGGGGCAAACACGGGGCGCGGGGGCAGCACGATCTTGCGGGGCAGAGCGGGCACCGGGGGCGGCGCCGGCTTCGTCGCCTCGGCCTCGGGCTCCGGTTCGGACGGCACGACGGCGGTTCGCGCTGGCTCGGCCGCGGCCTTCGCGGCACGGGCCTGCGCCGCGCTCTTTCGGGCGAGGGCTGCAGGCGGCGCCGACGTCGGCTCCGGCGCGGGCTCGGCCGCCTCGGAATCGCGGTCGGCGGCCGGCGTCGTCGAGACCGGCTTGTCGATGATCTTGATGCGATTGAGAGCGCTCTTCTGCGGCCGGACGGCCTGCGTTTCGGTGTCGCGGACGAGCAGCTGCTTGGGCGCGTGCGTGCGCCCCTGCAGGATCGCGAGGACGGTCGACTCGTCGAGCGCGGCCTGCGCGGACTTGACGTCGACGCCGATGGACTGGAGCAGAAACAGAACCTCTTTGCTCGGAAGCCCCATCTGCTGGGCGAGCTCTTCGACGCGGATCTTTCCCATGCGGCTCGCTCTACTCCCTTACGCCCGTCTCTGCGGGGGCCTCGGCCGGAGACTCTTCCTCCGGCGCGGATTCGAACTCGCCATCCTCCTCCTCGGAGGCCTGGCTGGACTCGGCCGCACGCGCGGCTTCGATGATCTTTTCGGCGGACTTTTCCCCGATGCCGGGGATCTCGGCCAGCTCGGCGGCCGACTTTTCGAGCAGGTCGCCCAGCGTGGCGACGCCCGCCTCGACCAGGCGTTGCGCCGTCTTCTCGCCGACGCCCGGGATCTCGGCCACCGGGACCTGGCGGCGGCGCGAGGCCTCGATCATGCGCGAGAGGGCCTGCGCCACCTCGCCCTTGACCTCGCTCTCGCCCTTGATCTCGATCTTCAGGCCGATGAGCGCCGAGGCGAGCCGGACGTTCTGGCCCTTCTTGCCGATGGCGAGCGCGAGCTGATCGTCCTCGACGACGCAGTCGAGGCTCATCGCGCCGTCCTCGTGGTGGATCGGCGAGACGCGCGTGATCTTGGCCGGGGCGAGCGCGTTCTGCGCGAACGTGATCAGGTCGTCCGAGTAGAGGATGACATCGATCTTTTCGCCGTGGAGCTCGCGCATGATGGACTGGACGCGGCTACCGCGCATGCCCACGCACGCGCCGACGGGATCCACGTCCCGCTCGCGCGAGCGCACGGCGACCTTCGCCCGCTCGCCGGGCTGGCGGACGGCTCCCTTGATGACGACCGTGCCGTCGTAGATCTCCGGGACCTCCATCTCGAACAGGCGGATCAAGAGGCGCGGGTCCGTCCGCGAGAGGACGAGCTGCGGGCCCTTGGGGTTCTTGTGCACGTCGTAGAGGATCGCGCGGATGCGCTCGCCCTGCCCGTAGCGCTCGGCGCGCGATTGCTGGTCGCGGGGGATGATCGCTTCGCTTTTGCCGAGGTCGACGACCATGTCGCCCCGCTCGAATCGCTTGACCGTCCCGTTCACGAGCTCGCCCAACTTCGGGAAGTACTCGTTGTAGACGTTGTCGCGCTCGGCCTCGCGGACCATCTGGTAGAGCACCTGCATGGCCGTCTGCGCGGCGATGCGGCCGAGGCCGACGGTCTCGCGGTAAATGCGGACTTCGTCGCCGAGCGCGACGTCATGGACCTCGGTCGGCGGCTCGCCCTCGGCGCCCGGCCGCAGGACGCGGACCTCGCCCTCGGTGCCCTTGGCGGCGACCAGTGTCATGGCCTCCTCGAGCAGCGTCTGCGGCGGCGGCTCCTCGGATTCGGTGTCGAGCTCCGCGACGACGGTGCGCGGCGAGTAGACGGTCATCGCTCCGGTCTGCCGGTCGATCAAGGTGAGCATCGCCTTGTCGTGGTAATACTTGCGCGCGGCCGAGGACATCGCCTCCTCGAGGGCGCCGAACATTTTCTCGGCGTCGATGTCCTTCTCGCGCGAAACCTGTCGGATGACCGACGGATCGATGATCATGGCAAAACCCTTTTCCTATTGCCCCCGCTCCGGCCACTCGAAGTCGAGCCGGGCGAGTCGAATATCGCCGAAACGGACATTATAGATTCTGCGTTCCGCCTCATCAACGACGGTCAGGACGTCGCCCTCGACGCGCTCGAGCCGTCCACCGAAATTCCGGGCCGGTGAGATGGCCGGGGGACGCGCGCCCGGCGTTTGCGTGGCTTGCGGGACGACGGGCGCATCGGTCTTGACGCGCACGCGGCGGCCGACGAAGCGGACCGCGTCCTCGAGGGTGTAGAGCTTGCGATCGAGCCCGGCCGAGGAAACCTCGAGGGTGTACCGGTGGCCGATCTCGTCGGACGCGTCGAGCACGGCAGAGGCGTCCCGCGAAACCGCTTCGCAGTCCTCGACCGTCACGGCGCCGCCGTCGGGCCGCTCGAGTACCAACCGCAGAACGGTGAAGCGTCCGGCTCCGGCCGATTCGATGGCCAGCAGCCGGCACCCCTTCTCCTGCGCGATAGCCCCGATTTCGAGGGTCGTTTTTTCACCCAAAGTCGTTTTCATCGAACAAAAAAGCGGGCCAAGCCCGCAATACCGGGAACCGGGGGTTATATCAGAAGGATGGGAGGGGGGCCAACCCGGTGAAACGGACGGGTCTGCTGGCCCGTTAGGTGCTCATGAGAACCCGCCTTGCGCTTGCAAAGGCATCCTGCGCGGTCCGGCCGAGCCCGCGCGCGGTGGCCGGCTACAATCCCGAGAATCCCGGCGCGAGAGCCCGTGTTGTGAGCAACAGGCGTTCCTGGCGCCCGAGGGAGAGTTGCGTGTCTGACCCCGAAGAGCAAGACCTGCCGTTCCAGCGCAGCTCGATCGCGTCGATCGGGGCGCGCCGGCGCTGGCACCTCTTCGGAATGCCGGAAGACGACGGGGGCGCGGAAACGGCCGCGGCCGACGAAGACGACGGGCCGCCGGTCCGAAGCATGCTCGGGAGCCTGGCCAGCCAGAGCGGGCCGGCGCCGGAGGTCGAGCCGGCCCCGAAGTCGATGCTGTCGCTCGGCGGCGGCGGCGGCGTGCTCTTCATGGGCGAGGAGCCGGATGCGGCCAGAGGGCCGATCGGCCCCCTCACGGCGCACAGCACGCTCGCCGAGCTGGCCGGACTCGAGGAGCACGACACCCGTTCCTTCCCGATCGAGCGCGGGATCCTCATCTCGATCGTCTTTCACGTTCTGCTGGTCATCCTGCTCCTCTCGATGCCGCGGATCCCGGCGGGGTCCAAGGAGGACTTTTTCGCGGGGCTCGTTCCACAGCCGAGGGACGACACGCCGATCCCGATCATCTTTCAGGATGCTCCCGGACCGGCGCGGCCGAATCCGAAACGCTCGCCGGTTTCGGACGCCGACCGGCGCGCCGGCGGCGGGGATCGGTCGAGGCCCAAAGCCGACACGCCTTTCGTGCCGCCCGGAAGCGGCGTGGCCGGACTGGCGCCCGGGCCGAAGGCGCCGCGGGTGCCCGGCGGCGACAGAGCGGCGCGGCAGGGCTCCGCGGCCGAGGCCGAGCGGCGCGCCGCGGCAAAGGAGAGCGAGACCGATCAGAAGCCGTCGGATTTCCCGTCCACGGCGCGGCCGCAGACGTCCGGGCCGCGCGAGGTCTCGAAGCTCGCGGGCCTCGACCGCGCGATTGCGGAAGCCGCGCGGGGCACAACGGGGGGCGAAGGCGGCGTCCCCGCGCCCAACCCCGATGGCGGCTTCGTCGACAACGGGCCGCTTTCGTTCGACACGACCTGGTACGACTGGGGCGCTTACGCCGCCGAGATGATCCGCCGGATCAAGCTGCACTGGGACGTTCCCGAGCTCGCGCGCCTGGGCTGGAAGGGCAGCCTCACCGTGCGCTTCTACATCATGGCCGACGGCGCCGTGGCGGAGGCGAAGATCATCCGCGTTTCCGGAGTTCCACCGTTCGACAACGCGGCGTTCCAGGCGATCCAGAAGTCGTCCCCGTTCCGGCCCCTGCCGGCCGAGCTCCACGAGGAGCGCGAGGGCGTGACGATCACGTTCTTCTACAACATGCGCCCCGAGCAGGACGAGGCCAGGGCCAGGCCATGAACGAATCCGAGCGCATCCGCGCGGCGCTCGAGTCCGCCGCGACGGTGGCGGTCGTAGGCTGTTCTCCGAACGAGGACCGTCCCTCCAACGAGATCGCCCGGTACCTGCAGCGCCAGGGCTACCGCGTCGTGCCGATCAACCCGGGCCATCGCGAGCTCCTGGGCGAGCCCTGCTACCCGTCGCTCGCCGCGGTGCCGGACGGTGTCCGGATCGACATCGTGGACGTTTTTCGCCGCTCGGAGCACGTCGCGGAAGTGGCGCAGCAGGCGATCGCCCGCAAGGTCCGGTTCCTCTTCATGCAGCTGGGGGTCGTGGACGAGGCCTCGGCCCGGCTTCTCGAGGAGGCGGGGACCGGTGTTGCGATGGACCGCTGCATCCTGGTCGAGCACCGCAGGCTCTCGATCCCCCCGAAATCGAGGAATGCGGGCGGTCCGTCCAGCGTTGCCTCGATATCCCGCAATGGGATAGAAGATTGAGGAGAAAGACTTCCGTCATGGAAAAGACCACCAAACGCGCTCTTTCCTTTTCCGCACTCATCGCGGCCGCCGTCGTTTTCGGCATGGTCGTCGCGAGCTCCATCAACATCACCCCGCGCTCCGAGGCCCAGCGGGAAGCCCCGCCCGCGAAGGTCCGCGCCGGAGGCGCCACGCTGCCGTCCTTCGCCGACATCGCGCAGGAGGCCATGCCGTCGGTCGTCTCGATCACGTCGACCGACATCGTCAAGGGAGGCCAGGGCCGCCGCTACGCCAACCCTTTCAGCGGCGAGGGCGATCCGTTCGAGTTCTTCTTCGGCCCTCCGGGCAACCAGCGCCGCGGCCAGCAGCCGGACGACGAGGAGCACAAGCAGGTCCAGGGCGGCACCGGATTCATCATCTCGGAAGACGGCTACATCGTGACGAACAACCACGTCATCGACGGCGCCGACAAGATCGAGGTCCGGATCAACAACAAGGAAAAGTACACGGCCCGGCTCGTCGGCCGCGACATGGCCACCGACCTCGCCCTGCTCAAGGTCGACGTCAAGCAGCGCCTGACGCCGCTTCCCCTGGGCGATTCCGAGAAGGCCCGGGTCGGCGAATGGGTCATGGCGATCGGCGATCCGCTCGCCTTCGACAAGACCGTCACGGTCGGCGTCGTCTCCGCGAAGGAGCGCTCGGGCCTGACGGGTGACCCGGCGACCCGTTCCTTCGAGAACTACATCCAGACCGACGCGGCCATCAACTTCGGCAACTCGGGCGGTCCGCTCATCAATGTCAACGGGGAAGTCATCGGGATCAACACGGCCATGTTCCGGCCCGCGCAGAACATCGGCTTCGCCGTGCCCGTGAACACGCTCAAGCAGATCCTTCCGCAGCTGCGGGAGAAGGGCAAGGTCGTGCGCGGCTTTCTCGGGATCAACATCGTCAACGTCGACGCCGACCGCGCCGCGGCCTTCAACCTGAAGACCGAGGACGGTGCCTTCGTCGAGCAGGTCGAGCCGGGCAAGCCTGCCGACAAAGCTGGTGTGAAGCCGGGCGACACCATCGTCAAGGTGGACGGCGTTCCGGTCAAGGACACGCGCGACCTCATCGGGTACGTCTCGGGCAAGGCGCCGGGCAGCAAGGTGCAACTCGGGGTCATCCGCGAAAGCAAGGAGATCAACCTGACCGCCTCGCTCGCCGAGCGCAAGGACGAGGCGGGCGACAAGGCCGATCCCGCGAAGGCGTCGTCGGACGACTCGCACGAGCGGATCGGGATCCAGGTCACCGAGCTCACGCCCCAGATGCGGCAGATGCAGCGGATCAAGGCCGACATCGACGGGCTCGTGGTCATGCGCGTCAAGGAAGTATCCGCCGCCGCCGATGCGGGCATCCAGGAAGGCGACATCATCACGCAGGTCAACGGCCAGAAGGTCGGAACGACCGAGGAGTTCGGCAGGCTCGTGGGCAAGGCGAAGAAGGGCGACTTCCTGAAGCTCTACGTCTACAACCCGCGCGCCAACGTCTCGCGGTTCGCCCTGGTGAAGATCGGCGACTGAGGAACCACGAAAGACCCCCTCTTCCAAACGCCCGCCTCGGCGGGCGTTTGTTTGACAGGGCATAGTGCGAGGTGGAATTCGGTTTCGAGGGAAGATCACCGATGCCACAGAGAATCCTGGTGGTCGACGACGAGGCCGCCATCCGCGACACGCTCCGGATGGTCCTGGAGTACGAGGGCTACGAGGTGGCGACCGTCGGGGACGGCCGCGCGGCCCTGGTCGAGCTCGACGGCGCCCCGGCCGCGGCCGTGCTGCTCGACATCAAGATGCCCGGAATGGACGGCCTCGAGACCCTCGATCGGATCGTGGCGCGCGGGTCGGGCCCTCCGGTCCTCATGATCTCCGGCCACGGCGACATCGCCACCGCCGTCGAGTGCACGCGACGCGGCGCGACCGACTTCCTCGAGAAGCCGCTCCAGCGCGAGCGCGTCCTCGTCTCCGTGCGCAACGCGCTCTCGGGCAACCGGCTCAAGGCCGAGAACGACGAGCTGCGGCGCCGGGTGGAGCAGGAGACCGTGCTGGTGGGCGAAAGCGAGCCGATGCGCCGGCTTCGGGCGGAAATCGCGCGCGCGGCGCCGACGGCCGCCACGGTTCTCGTCCTCGGCGAAAGCGGCACGGGCAAGGAGCTCGTTGCCCGGGAGCTCCATCGCACCTCGAAGGTCGCGGGCGGCCCCTTCGTCCAGGTCAACTGCGCGGCCATCCCGGAAGAGCTGATCGAATCCGAGCTCTTCGGCCACGAGAAGGGCTCGTTCACCGGTGCGGTCCGCAAGCAGATCGGGAAGTTCGTCGAAGCCGACGGCGGAACGATTTTCCTCGACGAAGTCGGTGACATGTCGGCCCGCGCGCAGGCCAAGGTCCTGCGCGTTCTGGAGGTCGGGGAGGTCGAACCGGTTGGCGCCGCGAAGGTCGGCAAGGTCAACGTCCGAGTCATTGCGGCCACGAACCGCGACCTGACCGAGTCCATCCGCGCAGGGCGGTTTCGGGAGGACCTCTACTTCCGCCTGAACGTCGTTCCGCTGACGACGCCGCCGCTGCGCGAGCGGGCGGGAGACATCGTCGTCCTCGCCGAGCACTTCGCGCAAGCCTTCGCGCAGCGCGATCGCCGCAAGCCGCGCCGGTTTAGCGCGAGTGCGCTCGGGCTTCTGGCCGCGCGCAGCTGGCCGGGCAACGTGCGGGAGCTGCGCAATCTCGTCGAGCGCGTGCTGATCATGTCGGACGCCGACCCGATCGAGGCCAGGGACCTGCCGCCCGAGGCTCGTGTTCAGCCCACCGAGATCTCGAACCGGGGGCTGGAGCTCGCGACCCTCTCGGACTTCAAGGAGTTCGCCGAGCGCGAGTTTCTCGTCGCGCGCCTGCGCGAGAACGGCTGGAACATCAGCCGCACCGCCGAGGTCATCCACACGCCGCGCTCGAACCTCTACAAGAAGATCGAGCACCACAAGATCTCGAGAGACGGGGACGCCTAGGGGCAGGAGTCGACTGTCGACTGTAGACTCCCGCCGTGATTAGCCTCCAGGACTTCCAAGCCACTGGTGCCCTCCTGACCGGCCACTTCCGCCTCTCGAGCGGCCTTCACTCCGATCGCTATCTCCAGTGCGCGCGGCTTCTCATTTGGACCGAGCGTGCCGAGCAGGCGTGCCTCGAGCTCGCCGGCCGGCTCTCCGAGTTCGGAGC
>JANMPW010000578.1:0-30742 GCA_031370065.1 Acidobacteriota bacterium | reverse complement strand
TTCCGTACACCGGACAAGCTGTTCGAGCTCGCGGTCGGCTTCAATCTCCAGTTGCGGTTCACCCGCTTCGAGTTTGACCGGGTGCCCAGCGCCCTCGAGGACGCGAACGAGTTCCGCGTGCGCCGGTTCAAGCTCTACTTCACCGGGTATGCGTTCGACCCGAAGTTGACCTATCGCGTGCAGCTCGCCTTCGAGAACGTGAACAACACGAAGCTCCTGCTCGACGACGCCTGGATCAACTACAAGTTCATGGACGAGATCTCCGCGCAGATGGGTCAGTCGAAGACGCCCTACAGCCGGGACGAGCTCTACAACGACGGTGTCATTCAGTTCCAGGAGCGCGCTCTGGCGGTGGAGACGTTCAAGCCGGGGCGCGACGCGGGGGCCGGCGTCCTCGGGTCACTCTTCAAGGGCCAGTTGACTTACATGGCGGGCGTCTTCAACGGCGAGGGACAGTCCACCCTACGCGCGAGCGACCATGTGATGCCAATGGTGCGGCTGGTCGCGAATCCCGTGGGCCAGATGGGGATCGGCGAAGCGGACCTCGAGGGCCGTCAGACGCCTGCGCTCTCGTTCGGCGTCGACGGATTCACGAACACACTGCGAAAGACCACTGACGTCCTTTTCGAAAGCGTCACCCCCAACTATGCGAGCCCGACCGGCTGGCTCGGACGAAACATCGGGCTCTTCACCACCGGCGAAGACATCTTCATCGAGTCGGCCAGCACCGACGTGCAGTTCAAGTGGATGGGGATCTCGGCGCAGGCCGAGTACTTCTTCGGTCACGCCGAGGGCGACACGAGCGGCGTCCGGGTGCGCGCGAACGGGTGGTACGGCCAGGCCGGTTACATGGTCATTCCGCAGAAGGTCGACGTCGCCGTCCGCTATTCGGTCGTGGACTACAACCAGGGCGCGCCGCACAACGAGAACTCAATCGTCACGGCGGCGACGGACTGGTACATCAAGCGCAACAACGTGAAGCTGCAGTTCGACTACTCCCGCACGCACCGCCAGCGCGCGACGGGGGACCCGGCCAACGATCAGCTCTTCCGGTTCCAGGTCCAGTTGATGCTGTGAGCGCCGCTTCAGACGGCTTGATCATAGGGCGGGATGGGAAGACTGGAGCCGATGACCGGACTTGAACCGGTGACCTGCGGTTTACGAAACCGCTGCTCTACCAACTGAGCTACATCGGCCCGGAGCCGGGCATCTTACGGAAAGGCCGTGGCGCCGTCAAACGCGAGCGGAAAGAGGCCCCGCGGCCCTAGTCGAATCGGACCGAGACGATCTTCGAGCAGCCGGGCTCTTCCATGGTCACGCCGTACAAGACGTCGGCGGTCTCCATGGTGCGCTTGTTGTGGGTGATGGCGATGAACTGCGTCACTTGAGTCATGTCGCGCAGGAGCTTGGTGAACCGGTCGATGTTGGCCTCATCGAGCGGCGCGTCCACCTCGTCGAGGATGCAGAAGGGCGAGGGCTTGAACCGGAAGATTGCCATGAGGAGCGCGATCGCGGTGAGCGCCTTCTCGCCGCCCGAGAGCAGCAGGATGGACTGGTTGCGCTTGCCGGGCGGTTGCGCGTCGATCTCGATCCCGGACTCGAGCATGTCGTTCTCGTCGAGGAGCTTCATCTGCGCCGCGCCGCCCTGGAAGAGGCGCACGAACATCTGCTTGAAGTTCTCGTTGATCGCCGCAAACGCCTCGGCGAACCGTTCCGAGGATGTCGCGTTGATCTTGCGGATGGACTCCTGGAGCTCGGCGATCGACTTGAGGAGATCGTCGCGCTGCGTCGTCAGGAAGATCAGCCGCTCGGACATCTCCTTGTGCTCTTCGAAAGCGAGGACGTTCACCGGTCCCAGCCGTTCGAGCGAGGCCACGAGCTCTGCCACCTCGGCCTCGAGGGTGACGAGTCCCTCGGGCGACGTGTCGGCCGGTGCCTCGAGGGCCTCGGGCTCGACGCCGAATTCCTCGCGCGCCTGGGCGACCAGGTGCTCGAGATCGGAAGCTCCGCGGGTCGCCGTGACTTCGGCCTCGAAGCGGGCTTCCCGCGCCGCGTCGAGCGTGGCGCGGTCCGACCGGGTCGCGAGCTCGGCGGCATCGACGCGGGCGGCGGTTTCCTTGGCCGACTCGACCGCCGCGCCGTGCGCGACGGCCTTCTCTTCCCGCGCCGCCAGGTTCTGCTTCTGCCGCTGACGCGCGTCCGATTCCTCCTGCGCGAGCTCCGCCGCCCGGAAAGTGATGCGCGCTTGTTCCTCGGTCGCCTCCGCGAGGCGGCGCTCGAGGTTGGAGTGCGTCTCGAGGAGCGTGTCGCGCGCGGCTTCCATGGCGCGCCGTCGCTCCGCCGCGACCTCGGCCTCCGTCCTGCGGTGGGAGAGCTCGTCCGACGCCGACTGGGCGAACGCCCGCCCCTCCGAGAGGGAGGCCGAGAGGGTTCCAATCCGCTGGTGCGTCGCGTCTTCCGCGCCGGCGTGAACGCGCTCCTGTTCCTCGAGCGCCCGCCGCCGCGTGTCGAGGCCGGCGGCCTCGTCGCTGAAGGCGCGGTGCTCGTCCGCGAGCGTGTCCCGCTCCCGGCGCAGCCGGTCGCGCTCGGCAAGGCGCTCCTCGAGCCGCGCGGCGAACGCACTGTGGGCGGCGCGCGCCTCGCGCTCCCGTTCGCGCAGGGGCGGCAGCTCGCCTTCGCTCCGCTGGCGCGCGAGCTTGAGCTCCTCGACGCGCCGGTCGACGCCCCGGAGCGCGGCGCGCGCCTCGGCGAGACGGCAGCCCAGGGACTCTTCCTCGCGCCGGAGGGCAAAGAGACCCGACGCTTCGGCCGCGGGCCCTGCGACGCGCACGATCGGTCCGCGGACGACTTCGCGGCCGCGGGTGACGAACGTGAATCCGGGATGCCGCTCGGCCAGGGCGAGCGCTACGGACAGGCTCTCGACGAAGGCGGTCGGCGGGAGCGCCGCGCGTTCCGCGAGGGAGAGCCCGGCGTGGCCCTCGAGGACGCCGTCCCAGCCGAGCGCGCCGTCCGGGTGTTCGGATCGCGATTCGTGGCGCCAGTCAGCTCGCACTATGCGGGCGGCGGATAGCGAGCGCATCGCGTCCACGGCTCGGGAGATGTCGCCCGTGGCGAGGAGCGCGTCGGTGTCGGCCCCGAGAACGAGCCCGACGGCATCCTCCCAGCCCGCCCGCGGACGGATGCGGTCCGAGAGGGCCCCGTGCTCGGCGAGCCCCGCTCCCCGGATCACGCCGCGAAGCTCGTTGACGCTCGTGTCCCGCGCGCGCAGCGTCTCGGCGATCGCCGCGAGCCGGTGCTCGAGCGCGCCGGTGGATTCGCGCGCGGCTTCGCGCTCGGTCTCGGCCTGTGCGAGGGCGGCTGCGACGGACAGGAGCTCTTCCTCGACCCGGGTGACCCGGGCGGTCGCCTCGCCCCCCCCGGCGAGCAGGCGCGCGGCCTCCCGCTCGGCCTCGGACGCTTCCTTTTCGCGGCCCGAGAGCTCTTCGATGATCTTTGCCGCCGCCTGGTTGAGGCGCGCCAGCGATGCCGCCACGCGCTCGGCGGCGAGGTCCACCTCGTGACGGGCGTTGCGCGTCGCGATCCGTTCGCCGGAGGCCGAGAGGGCCTGGCCGCGGGTCTCTTCGAGCTCGCGCTCGAGTGTGGCGCAGGTGGATGCCGCCTCCGAAGCCTTTCGGTCCGCCTCCTCGCGGGCGAGCGAGCGGGCGCGCGCCTCCGCGACGGCCCGCTCCAGGCGCTCCTCGAGGTCCGTCAGGTCTCGGGCCGCGCGGGTCTGTTCGGCCGAGAAGTCCCGACCTTCGCGCTCGAGCGCGGCGCGCCGGCCGGCCAGGTCGATGGCCGCGCGGCGGTTGGCGTCGAGCAGGGCGTCGTCGCGCGCGATGGACGCTTCGAGCGAGGCGAGCACCTCGCGCAACGCGTCGCGATGGCTCGTGGTCTCGCTCGCATCGAGCCGCGCCGTGGCGAGCACCGCCTCGGCCCGGGCCAGCGCCGCGGCGGCCTCGGCCTCGCGGTCGCGCCGCTCGTAGCGGGCGCGCTCGGCCGCCCGGAGCGTCTCCCGCAGCACGTCGGCGCGCACACGCGTGAGCGAGGCCTTGCGCTGGCGCAAGAGCTCTGCCTGCTCCTTGTAGCGCGCCGCCCGCGACGCCTGCCGCTTGAGCGATGTGACGTTGCGCTCGATCTCCGCGATGATGTCGGAGAGACGGAGAAGATTGCCCTTCGTCTCCTCGAGCTTGCCTTCCGCGAGGCGCTTCTTCGTCTTGTATTTCGTGATGCCGGCCGCCTCCTCGATGAGGCGCCGGCGG
Source organism: Acidobacteriota bacterium (assembly GCA_031370065.1). Classification (GTDB taxonomy): domain Bacteria; phylum Acidobacteriota; class Thermoanaerobaculia; order UBA5066; family Gp7-AA6; genus DAHUXD01. The sequence goes on along the minus strand of JANMPW010000578.1, from coordinate 26,444 downwards.
TCCTGCGGCTTGGTGGACAGGACCTGGTCGATGCGGCCCTGCTCGATCACCGAGTACGCGCGCACGCCGAGGCCGGTCCCGAGCAGCTGGTCCTGGATGTCCCGCAGGCGCACCTGCTTGTCGTTCAGGAAGTATTCGCCCTCGCCGTCGCGGTAGACGCGCCGGCCCACGCGAAGGGTCCCGTCGGTGTCCGCCTTCTCGCTGTCCCCATTGGAAGCGGTGAGCGTGAGGATGACTTCCGCCATGCCGAGCGGGCGGCGCTTGGCGGATCCGTTGAAAATGACGTCGTCCATCTTTTCACCGCGAAGCGCCTTCGCGCTCTGTTCCCCCAGGGCCCAGGCGACGGCGTCGCTGATGTTCGATTTCCCGCAGCCGTTCGGGCCGACGACGGCCGTCACGGAGCCCGGAAAGGCCAGGTCCACCTTCTCGTAGAAGGACTTGAAGCCCGAGATTTCGACGCGTTTTAATCTGAGCATCTGCGGCGAAATGTAGCAAATGGAGGAGAGGCGTGCCACAACTTATTGGGGTCACCCCCGGCAACCTACCCAACAGCCGGTGGAGGTGGCTGTAACCTGCTACGATCCCGCGGCCCATGAAATCCGACATCGAGATCGCCCAGGAAGCCCGGTTGCGACCGATCGAGGAGGTCGCCCGCGAGGCAGGCATTCACCCGGACGATTTCATCCCCTACGGCCGCGACAAAGCCAAAATCGCGATCTCCGCGATCGCGCGCGCGGAGGCGGGGGGACGCCCCGAGGCGCCGCTCGTGCTCGTCTCTGCGATCACGCCCACGCCGGCAGGCGAGGGCAAGTCGACGACCACCGTGGGCCTCGGCCAGGCGCTCAACCGCCTCGGCAAGCGCGCGGTCATCGCGCTGCGCGAGCCCTCGCTCGGGCCGTGCTTCGGCGTCAAGGGGGGCGCGGCGGGCGGCGGATACTCGCAGGTCGTGCCGATGGAGGACATCAACCTCCACTTCACCGGCGACTTTCCGGCGATCACGGCCGCGCACAACCTGCTCGCCGCCATGATCGACAACCACCTGCACCATGGCAACGCGCTCGGGATCGATCAGCGCGACATCCCGTTTCGGAGGGTGCTCGACATGAACGATCGCGCGCTGCGCGACATGGTCATCGGCCTCGGGGGCAAGATCAACGGCGTGCCGCGCGAGACCGGGTTCGACATCACGGTGGCCTCCGAGGTCATGGCCATCTTGTGCCTCGCCCGCGACCTGAAAGACCTGAAGGAGCGCTGCGGTTCGATCGTCGTGGGATACACCCGCGACGCGGAGCCGATCCGCGCCCGCGACCTCAAGGCCCATGGCGCGATGGCGGCGCTGCTCAAGGATGCCATCCATCCGAACCTCGTTCAGACGCTCGAGGGCACGCCGGCGCTCGTCCACGGCGGCCCGTTCGCCAACATCGCGCATGGCTGCAACTCGATCCTCGCGACGAAGATCGCGATGCGATACGGCGAGATCGCGGTCACGGAGGCGGGCTTTGGCTTCGACCTCGGCGGCGAGAAGTTCCTCGACATCAAGTGCGCCTACGCGGACATCTGGCCCTCGGTCGTCGTGCTCGTCGCGACCGTGCGCGCGCTCAAGATGCATGGCGGCGCGCCGAAGGACATGCTCGGCGTCGAAGACCTCGCGGCCCTTTCGCGCGGGGTCCTGAACCTCGAGCGGCACCTCGACAACGTCCGGATCTTCGGCCTGCCCGCGGTCGTCGCGATCAACCGTTTCCCGACGGACACGCCCGCGGAGATCGCCTTTCTCGAGAAGCGCTGCGCGGAGCTCGACGTGAAGGTGGCCCTGTCGGAGGTCTTCACGCGCGGGGGCGCGGGCGGCGAGGACCTCGCGCGTCTCGTGCTCGAGGAGATCGCCGGCGGCACCGCCCGCTATCGCCCGCTCTACCCGTGGGACCGGCCACTGGCCGAGAAGATCGAGATCATCGCGCGCCGGCTGTACGGCGCCGGCGGAGTCTCCTTCTCGAAGGAGGCCGAGAACCGCCTGGCGCGCTACGAGAAGCAGGGCTTCGGAAACCTTCCGATCGTGATCGCCAAGACCCCATACTCGTTTTCGGACGATCCGAAGAAGGGGGGCCGGCCCTCGGGCTTCACTCTGCATGTCGACAAGACACGGCTTTTCGCCGGGGCGGGGTTCGTGGTCGCGATCTGCGGCGACATCATGACGATGCCGGGCTTGCCGAAGAAGCCCGCCGCCGAGACGATCGACGTGGACGATAACGGAAGGGTATCGGGCCTTTTTTAGCTTTTCTTTGCAAATGACCGCCGGTTACTGCATCGGAGCTCGACACGTATTGCACGCTCCGTCCGAAAGTGTGTAGTGTGAGGCTGGTTTAGGAGACCTCCAGTCATGTTGACCATCGAAGTCCGCAGGCGCCCGGGTACGGGTGCGGAAATGCATCGGATTACGGGCCCGACCGCGACCGTGGGAGCGTCCTCGGGCAACGAGGTCGTGGTGCGCGCGCGCGGAGTCTACGGACGGCACCTGCGCCTGCTCGAGCGCGACGGCGCGTATCATCTCGACCTCTTCCGCGGCATCGCCGCGGTGCAGTTGAACGGCCGTGAGTTTTCCGGCGGCGCGATCGCGCCCGGCGACCGGATCACGATTGGCGAGGCGACGATTACGGTCGTGGACGCGGCCCCCTCGATGCGGCCGACTCCCGTCGCGGAGATGCCCGAAGGCGACATTGCCGCGCCGGCGCTCGCACCTTCCGCGCCGCAGTTGCCGGCGACGGAAGTGGAGTACCGGGGACTGCGGCTCGCGGCCTACCGGCTTTGCCGCCAGGCGCGGACTTCGGAGGACCTCGCCACGGAACTGACGGATTTTCTCGACCGCGAGCTGCTGCCGTCGGAGTGGGCAGTGGGAGAGTTTTCGGGCGTTGCCGGGTTCCGGCCACTGGCTTCGACCTTTCGCGAGAACCCGGCCCTGCCCCCGCGCATGATTCAGGACATCCGCTCCGGCGAGCGCCTCGCGCGCTCCGAGAGCGTGACCGGCATACTGACGCTCGTCGTCGAGCCGCTGGTCGAGAGCGGCCGTGCCGGCATCCTCGTGCGCGAGACGCCGCGCCTGGCGGCCCGGGCGGTGATCTTTCTCGAGGAGCTCGTCCAGCTCGCCGGGGTCGCCTTCGCGGGTCTGGGAGCGGAGCTCGAGGCGGGCGAGCCCGCCGTGCGCCAGACCCAGGAAGCGCCGATCGGTCCGATCGCTGCGCCGGTCGAGGTGAGCCCCGCCGAGATCGTGCTCCGCTCGACGGACGACCTGAAAAAGATCGTCGAGACCGTCGAACGCGAAGTGATCGACCGCGCCATGCGCCGGGTCGAGGGCAATCAGAGCCGCGGCGCCCAGATCCTCAACATCTCGCGCGGCTCCCTCATCGCGAAGCTCAAGGAGTTCGCGGTTCCGGACTACCGGTACCTGCGACGGGAAAAAGGCCGGCGGGGCTAAGGGGGATGTCGTAGGGGCGGCCGTTACCGCCGTGCTGCGCACGGCGTTCCCTGCGGGTTGGGCCGCCCGGGCGGGGACTCGCCGAAGGCAACGCCGGCCGGAGGCCGGCGGTTACCCCCGCCCGTCCAAACCGGAGGCATGATCCATCTCGGGCCTCACCATCAGCCACCACAACGCGAACGGCGCCGCGAAGCGGCCGGCGATCTGGTAGAAGTGAAATCCCGCCGTCCAGAAGTTGCGCGCGAAGCTGCCGTAGTGCGCCTCGCTCCAGGCCCCCAGGCGCGTGGCGTAGACCGACTCGACCTGGAAGACGAGGGCGAGCACGTGGATCGCCCAGAGTCCCGCAGCGGCGAGCCAGAAGCGCAGAAAGCGGCGCGGTTCGAGGGGATGGGGCACGAACGCGAAGAGTGCCGCGAGCAGCACGAAATTGAAGTGCAGGTCGGCGGCGGGCAGTCCGGGCCGCGGCGACGCGGGAGGGAAGTCCGAGCGGTCGACCCGAATCTCTCCGCCCGGGGCCGAGAGCGACGTCACCGACGGGCTCTCGAAGGTCCGGATCAGGACACTGGCGGTCGAGGCGACCGTCTTCTCGTAGGGCCCCGAGAAGGCGAGCCAGGACACGAGGCCGGCGGCGAACCCGGCGGCCATACGCACCGCGGCCCGTCCGTCGAGCTTGAGCCGCGTGCCTGCGGTCTCCTCAGCGGCCTTTGGACGGCCCATGCTCTCCGACGGCCTCGGCGGCGCGTATCCGTTGTTCCCGCGACGCCCAGAAGAGAAACAGGAGCACGCTGAAGAGCACGACCGCGGACTGCCAGAGCACCGTATGCGACGACGAGAAGAGCGCCGGCCGGTGCGCGCCGATCCAGAAGAGCGAAACGACCCGCACGAGGTTCAGGGCCTGGATCGCGGCGAATCCCGCGACGAGCCCGAGGGCCCGCCGGTGCCACGGCGCCGGGAAGGCGAGGATGGCCGAGCCGAAGAGCAGCGCGGCCTCGACCCCGTTGCAGCCGTTCTCGATGTTGACCGCAAACTCCCCCGAGCGAATTTCGGTGCCCGCGACCGAGACCTTTTCGCCGATCGCGGCAAGGATGACGGTCGAGACACGCGCCACGCCGGCCGTGAAAGGGACGATGACTGCGTCATTGACGGGGTTCGAGGCGACGACGAAGTAGAAGCCGACGAGAAGGGCCACGAAGCGGGCCAGAAAAAACACGGAGCGCCGGTTGGAGGATGCCTCTTTCCCGTTCTCCGTCATCGGGCGGTATTATCCAGCGATTCCTGGTGCTCGAGGATCGAGGCGCACAGGGCGCGAAGGCCGGATGGCAGCGTCAGGAGCAGCTCGCCCTGGGCGTTCAGCACGACCTGCTCGGTCACTGCGGAGGCGAGGAGGTTGCCGGATTCGCTGCGGATCTCGTAGTCCATCACGAAGCGCGCCACGTTCGGCGGCCGGAGCCTCGCCGTGACCCGGATCGTCTGGTCCGGCATCGCCGGCGAGCGGTACTTGAGCTCCATGCGTGTGATGGGCACATTGTAACCCATCGCGAGGGCGCGGGCTGCCGTGAAGCCGAAGCGTCCGGTCAGCGCCTCGCGCGCCTGCTCGAGGTAGAGCGCGTAGTGGCCGTGCCACACCACGCCGTAGGGGTCGCATTCGGCAAAGCGCACCGGGATTTCGAGCGTCAGGCCGCACAGCGGCTCGGCCGGGCGCACAGAGGCCGTCACGCCGCTGCCTCGAGGACCGCGGCGAGGAAGTTGCCTCCCGCGCCGAAGGAGTTGACGAGGGCGCGCCGGGGAGTGCCGTTGCCCTCGGCGAGGGCGTGCGCGGCCGCGACCAGCTGCGCGCCGCCCGCGGCGGCCATTTCGCCGATCGCGTCTTTGACGGCGAGCTCGGGTGGAAGCGCCTCGCCGAAGATCGAGCGCATCACTTGGGCTTCCGCCCGGTCCATCTCGGCCACGCCGTCGCGCGAGGAGAGCCACAGGCCGATGTCGGCGGGTCGGGCGCCGGCGTCCTCGAGTGCGCCGCGGATCGCGCGCCCGATCGCCGCGGCATCCGGGGCAAAGCGATACGGCTCGGACGCGACTCCGGCCGTCGCGATCCCGGCCAGGCGGGCCAGCGCCTTCGCGCCGCGGCCCCGCGCGCTCTCCTCGTGCTCGAGGAGGATGACGAAGGCGCCTTCGCCCTGCACGATCCCGGACTCGCGCTTTTCGCCGCGCAGGGCCCCGATGCGATCGAAGCCCATCGCGTAGAAGAAATTCCACTCGTCCACCGCTCCCGCGAGCATCGCCTTCGCGCGCCCCGACGCGAGCGCCAGGGCGGAGTAGAGCAGGGCGTTCAAAGCCGACGGGTCCTTCTGCGTGATCGTCACGTTGGGCCCGAAAATCTTCAGTTCGATCGAGGTCTGCGAAGCGGGCGCGTTGGCGACCGTATTCGGGAAGTGGAACGGGGGCGCCGCCTCCGGCGATTCGAGGAATAGCACGCGCAGGAACTCTGTGAGCGCGCCGGCCCCTGCGGAGCCAGTGCCCATCGCGATGCCGATCGCCTCGGGCGCGTCGGCGATCCGGTACCCGGCCTCGGCCACCGCCTGCATGCATGCGATGAGCGCGAACTGGCTGCCGCGATCGAGCCGGCGCGCCTTCATCGCCGGGATCTCCGGCTGCGGCGAGAATCCGTCGTAGCGCGCGGCGTGCGTGGCCTGGAGGTCCTTGCGCTCCTCGGGCGGGAGCGAACGGACGGCGCACTCGCCGGCCGTCAGTCGGCGGTAGAACTCGGAGGCGCTTCGCCCCAGCGGAGAGACCGCGCCGGTCCCGGTCACGAGCCCGCGGGAGGCCATCACGCCCCTTCGTAGCGCGCGAGGACGACGACCGAGCTGTTGCCGCCGAAGGCGAAGGAGTTCGAGAGCGCGACCCGGACGTCATGGTCCCTGGCGGCGTTCGGAACGTAGTCGAGATCGCACGCCGGGTCCGGGTTCTCGTAGTGGATCGTCGGCGGCACCTTGCCATCGCGCACACTCAGGGCCGTCGCCACCGCTTCAATCGCTCCGGAGGCGCAGAGGCAGTGCCCGATCATCGACTTGATCGAGGAGATCGGGATCTTCCGCGCACGTTCGCCGAGTGCGGCCTTGATCGCCGCGGTCTCGGCCGAGTCGTTCTGCGGGGTCGCCGTACCGTGCGCGTTGACGTAGTCCACCTCGCTCGGATTGACGCCGGCGTTCTCGAGCGCGGCCGCGATCGTTCGTCCGCCGGCGGTGCCCGAAGGATCGGGCGCGGTCATGTGGTACGCGTCGGAGGTCACGCCGTAGCCGCGGAACTCCGCGACGACGGGCGCGCCCCGGCGCCGGGCGTGCTCGGCCTCCTCGAGGACCATGATGCCGGCCGCTTCGCCGATCGACAGCCCCTTGCGCTCGCGATCGAAGGGGCGGCAGGGGCCGGGGTCCACCGAGCGCAGCGCGTTGAAGCCCCCGTAGGTCAGCCGTGCCAGGACGTCCGATCCGCCCGTCACGACGATGTCGGCGAGGCCCGCGGCGATCGCGTCGAAGGCGTAGCCCATGGCGTTGGCCGAGGAAGAGCAAGCCGTCGTGATCGTGGACTTGATGCCCTCGAGGCCGAACCGCTGGGCGACCCGGTCGGTGATCGAGTCGGGAAGGTGGTTCAGGACCTTCGATGGGCGCGCTTTCTTGCCGCGGAGGTAGAGCTCGAAGAAGGCCTCCGAGTCGATCAGGCCGGACGTGCCCCCTCCGAGGATCACGCCCATGCGCGTCGGGTCCTCGCGTGACAGGTCGAGGCCGGCATTCGCGATGGCTTCCCGCGCCGCGGCGACTCCCATCCGGTCCGCGCGGGACATGCGTCGCCGTTCGGCGGCGGTCAGGAAGCCGTCCGGGATCTCGGGGACCTCGGCCGCCGTCTGCGTGCGGTAGGCGGAGGGATCGAAGAGCGAGAGGGGCCGGATCCCGCACGCGCCCGAGAGCATGCTTCGCCAGGACTGCTCGAGCGTCGAGCCGATGGCGGTGACGGCTCCCATTCCGGTGATGACGACGCGTCGGTCTCGGGTCACGCCGCGATTTTGACATAGCCGCCCGCTCGCTGTGGCGCCCTGTCCAGCCGCCGTGTTGACAGTCGGGGCATAATCGGCCGATGAGCGAGCAGCGCCTCGACTGGCACACGTACTTCATGAACATCGCGGGGCAGGTCGCAACCCGTTCCACCTGCCCGCGCAAGCACGTCGGCGCCGTCATTGTCCGCGACCGCACCATCTTGTCGACCGGTTACAACGGCTCGATCCGGGGGCTGCCGCACTGCTCGGACGTCGGCTGCCTGATGGAGGACGGCCACTGTGTTGCCACGGTCCACGCCGAGGCCAACGCGATCATCCAGGCCGCCAAGAACGGCGTTTCGATCGAGGGCGCCGAGATCTACACGACCGCCAGCCCCTGCTGGCCCTGCTTCAAGCTGATTGCCAACGCGAGCCTCGTCCGCGTCTATTACGGCGAGTTCTACCGCGACGAGCGGTCCATCGCCGTTGCGAAGGACGCCGGGATCGAGCTGGTGAGCCTCGGGGGCCTAACCCTACCCGAGGATGCGTAGGCATTCCTCGAGGTGCTGGCGGGAGGTCGCGGAGAGCTGGAAGAAGCGGCAGCCGAAGCCCCGGTCGTTCTCGCGACCGAGGCGAACCACCATGGCCTCGGCGACCACGGTCTTCACGCCTCGCTCGACCGGAACTTCGAACGACACGTCGATGCGCGCGCCGATGGGCTGACGCGCCTCGGTGCGCACGAAGAAGCCGCCCCGGGATAGGTCGCGGATGGTGCCCGTGTGCTGCATTCCGTCGCGCCAGAAGGTGATCGACCACTCGACCGCCGAGCGCGCTTCCTCGCGGGGCACGACCTGGAGGAAGCGCCGGATCACGGCGAAGAAAACCGCGGGATCGAGCGGCAGCGCAAGTGTGGCGTCCGCGCCGGCGCGCCGGGCGGCGTCCTCGGCGCCCGGCGGACCGACGATCGCGATCGGCGTCTTCGCAAACGCGGGATCGGCCTTGAGGACGCGGCACAGGTCGAACCCGGTCATCGGCGCGATGCCCGCCTTGACGACGATCATCTGCGGCTTCTCGCGCCGCGCGATGTCGAGCGCTTCCGTGCCCCCCGACGCGGTCAGCGTTTCGCAGCCGGTGCGCTTCAGGACCTCTTCGGCCGCTCCCCGGAAGAGGCTGCTGTCATCGACGAGGAGGATCGAAGGCATGCTAAAAAATTATAGCGGGGTCTGACCCCCAGAGGGGGTCTGACCCCTGGGGCTCCCTTCCGAGGTGCTCTGCTGCTTCTCGACGAGGGAGGGGGTCAGACCCCTCCCGGCCCCGAGTCAGACGACTCTCGGCCTCAGGACGATCTCGCCGTGCAGCACGTTCGGGGGCGACGTCAGCACGTACAGGAGCGCGCGCACCGTGTCCTCGATGCGGAGCATCTCGGGGCGCTCGATTGTGGGTCGGAAGCGGTCGAAAAAGTCGGTGTCGACCGATCCCGGGCAGATCGCGGTGACCCGGATGTTCGCCGGCTTCAACTCTGCGGCGAGGGCGCGCGTGAAGCCGACGAGACCGGCCTTAGCCGCGCAGTAGACCGTTCCCTCGGCGAACCCTTCGAGGCCGGCGATCGAGGAGATGTTGACGATGTCCGACGGCACGCTCTTGAGCAGCGCGTGCAGGCTGGCCTGCGTGAGGTAGACCGCGGCGCCGAGGTTCGTCTCGAGCATCTCGGCGATCTCGGAGCGCCGAGTTTCCAGAAGCGGGGACCGGAATCCGAGGCCGGCGTTGTTGACGAGGATGTCGAGGCGCTTGAAGCGGGAGAGCAGCACGTCCACGAGGTCATAGAGCGCCGGCACGACCCGCACGTCCACGACGTGGTACGCGGCCTCGCCGCCGGCCTGCGTGATTTCCTGCACGACCTCGCGCAGCTTTTGCTCCCGGCGGGCAACGAGGAAGACCTTCGCGCCGGCGCCGGCCAGAGCCAGGGCAAACGCTTTTCCCAAGCCCGACGACGCCCCCGTGAGGAGGGCGACTTTTCCGCGAAGCGACTGGTCAGGCATGAGCGGGTCGGCTGACGGCTGAAAGCTGACAGCGGCTGCAAATGTATCATCCGCCCGCGCATGGACACGATCTCTCACGGCCTCGCGGGCTCCGTCTTCGCACGGTCCTTCGCCGATCGTCCGGGCGCGCGGGCGGCGCTGCTGCTCGGCGCCGTCGGCGCGTTGGTGCCGGACCTGGACTTTCTGTTCTTCTCGAGCCGGCTCGAATACCTGCGAGATCACCGGAGCTGGACGCACTCGTTCCTCGTTCTGCCGTTGCTCGCGCTCCCGATCGCGTTCGTGACGAAGGCTTTCTGGCGCAAGGCGCGCGTGGCGACGCTCTGGCTTTTCGCCGCGATCGGTGTGGCCACGCACATCCTCTTCGACTGGATCACGAGCTTCGGCACGATGTTCTGGACGCCGGTCTCCCGGACGCGCTATTCGCTCGACTGGGTCTTCATCCTCGATCCCTTCTTCACGGGCATCGTGTTCGCGAGCCTCGTCCTCTCGCTCGTCTTCCGGGACCGGGGCCGGCGCATCGCGGCGGCCGGCGCGGGGCTGCTCTCTGCCTACATCGCCCTCTGCGCGGTCCTCCACGCCCGGGCGCTCGCGGTCTGGAAGCGCATGGACGCGCCGCCCGCCGGCGCCGCGGTCGCGGTCCTCCCGCAGTTTCTTTCGCCCTTTCGCTGGCTCGGGCTCTCCGAGCATGGCGAGGAGGTCCACGTCGCCTTCTTCGATATCGGGCCGTTCGCGCGCGGTTCGGCGGACGCGAAGCCGCCCGAGAAGTGGACAGAACTCCTGGCGAGTCTGCGCGACTACTATCCGCCGCCCGAAAGCGCGAAGATCCAGCGGTTCGAGAGGCCGGCCGGCTCGCCCGTCCTCGAGGCGGCGCGCTCGCTTCCGGACATCAGCGTGTACCTCGCGTTCGCGCGCTTTCCCCTGGAGACAGTCTACCCCTCGGCCGACGGTGGCGCGGAGGTCATCGTGCAGGACCTGCGCTTCCTGCCCTGGTTTACGGGGCCATGGGAGCCGGGCGGCGCGGAGGGAATTCGCCGGCAGCCGTTCGTCTACCGCGTGCGCTTCGATGCCGCGCTACGCGCGGTCGAGCGGGGCTTCGTCCGCGACGGCCGACGCTGACGCGGGTGCAGCGCGTCCGGAGGCGGCGTCGCCCGGGACGTACGAATACTCGGGCGAGGGCGCGCGGGTCAGCGCTTCGGAGATCCCGGCGTAGTAGCCGATCTTGATCAGGAGCCGCACGAAAACGAAGACCTGCTGGGTGAGGATGAGCGGCACGAGTGCGAAGCGGGCCTCGCCGCCGGCCGAAGGATCGACCACCAGCCAGACGACGTAGAGCCCGGCGGTCAGGACGGAATACAGGCCGAGGATCCCGAACAGGCGCAGGGGGCGCGCGATCGCGCCGCCGATGCCGAAGAGGAAGCGCGAGACCGGCGGCAGGTCCGGGCGCGCGACCCAGACCGTACGCACGGACTCGGCCAGTAGCTTGATGACGGCGAGCGCCACGAGCAGCGCCGCCAGGCGCAGCCCCGTCACCGCGAGCGCGGCCTGCTCCGTGTGGAGGTCCTTGACGCGATTGCGCAGCGCTTCGCCCGACTCGACGTAGATCCACTCGTAGGCCGCGAAGGCGGCGCCGAGGGAGGCGAACGTGAAGACGAGAAACGCCGGCATCCGCCGCATCCCTTCGCGCCCGAACGTCACGAGCGAGCTCGACGGCTCCCGCAGGGCGCCGAGCGCGCCTCCGAGCGCGAACGCGTGAAGCACGACCGCGAGCAGTGCGAGCGAGAAGGCCGTCGCGCCGACGCCGCGCAGGCCGGGCAGCTCCGACCAGTGGATGCCCTCCGACGAGAGCAACCCCGTGGCGATCTCCGGGAAGTTGCCGAGGACGTCCGGATGCACGCGTCGCACCGTCTCCCACCAGCCGTAGTCGGGGTTGGCGACCATCTTCTCGCCGGCCGGCGAGCGGTCGAGCAGGGAGTGGAGCGTGTTGCTGATGGGAAGGATCAGCGCGGCCGAAAGCATGAGCTGGATCAGCCACAGCGCGATCGCGAGATAGGGCTTCGAGAGCGAGAGCTTGAGCCCGCGCAGGAAGCATCCGACGGCGCGCGGCCCGGGGCGGCTCACCAGGCCACCGTCATGAAGTCGATCATGTTCTGGACCCAGAAGACCGCCCGGGCGGTCCACCGCGTGGCGGCGCGCGGGTCGGGCTCAGTGCGAGCGCCATTGTTCGTGCGATCGGCGTCGAGGAGGATCTTCTCGTCCGGGTCCACGGTCGCGTCGAGCAGACGCGGGCCCGACGAGACGCGGAACTTCTTCCAGCGGGCCTCGCCGTCCCAGCGCGACCGGTGGACGCGTCCCCCTTCGAAGCGCAACAGGACGTCGACCGGCATGGCCACATCGCCGCGCCGCACGACCGTGACGACGCTGTCGTAGCCCCTCGCCTTGGCGAGGTTCGGCGGCGGCCCCGCCGAGAGCTTGCCGTCACCATCGAAGAGGCCGCGCGGGGGCACGGCCGGCTTGCTCTCCGCCTGTGCGACGGCGTAGTCCACGATGCCCGAGGAGAAGAATGTCCGGTCGAAGAACCAGTTCCAGTCGGCGCCCGTGGACTCGTTGATCGCCGCGACGAAGTCCTTCGTCGTGGGATGCCGGAAGCGCCAGCGCTCGGCATAGAGGCGCAGTGCCCGGTCCATCGCTGGCGTGCCGAGGAGGCGCTCGAGCGTCGCCATCGTGAGGGCCGTCTTCGAGTAGATGTGGCTGCTGTACGAGCGCCGGCTGCGGAACTTCCAGCTCTCCGAGGCGAGCACGTCCCAGTCCGCGACCTCGAAGTAGCATCGGTTGGTGTCGAGCGGGAAGTGGATGTCGATGCCGAGGGGGACGTGGAGACCGAAGACCTGGAGGTCCACCCGGTTCGAGCCGTAGGCCGCGTTCATGACGCGGTCTGTCATGTAGGTGTTGAAGCCCTCGTCGAGCCACGCCTCTTCGAACTCGTTCGAGGCGAGGAGGCCGTAGAAGAACTGGTGCCCGGTCTCGTGGACCGTCACGCCTTCCGGGCGCTGGATGCTCTTCGGTGCGCTCCAGGCGGTGCCGCCGGTGATGAGCGTCGGGTACTCCATGCCGCCCGCGCCGTTGGCGCCCCAGGGCGGATCCACGATCGACAGCGTGGCGTACGGGTAAGTCCCAAGCACGCGCCCGTAGCCCGAGAGCGCCGCTTTTGCCGCGCGGAAGTACCGCTCGGCCTGGCTCGCGTGCTCGGGCTGGAGGTAGAGAAAGAGCTGCACGTCGCCCAACCCGGCCTCGCGGAATGCGTCCACGAGGACGAGGTAGCTCGGGTCCGCCGTCCAGGCGAAATCGTGCACGCCCTGCTGGCGGAACCGGTCGAGCACGCGGTCGGCCGAGGTCTCGCGCTCGTCGACGCGCTGGCCTGTGGCGCCGACCTTGCCCTTGTACCGCGCCGGAAGGTCGATCGAGACGTCGTAGTTGCCGAAGTCGGAAAAGAACTCGCTCGCCGCATGGAACTGGTGGCAGTTCCAACCCTTCTCCTCGAAGACGCCCACCTTCGGGAACCACTGCACGACCATGAAGAAGTCGTCCTTGTAGCCCGTGCGGACGGATACGCGCGGCAGGACCGAGACGAAGTCCATCGCCACGGAGATCGTCTCGCCGGGCTGGACGGGCCTGGGCAGGATGACCTCCGCGACCGTGCGGTCGTGCGGGTTGCCGTCGTCGGGCGCGATGAAGCGCATCGCCGACAGCAGGTCCGCGCCGTCAGGGCCCGTCATGCGGGCGATCTCGATCGAGCCCCACGAGTCCGGCAAGCTGCCGTCGCGGTGCTCCCCGCCCGACTCGCGCCAAAAGGTCGAGAGCGTGTTGCGGAAGGCGTTCAGATAGAGGTGGAGCTGCAGCGTCGCTGCCGGGCGCGAGGTCGTGTTCTTCCAAGCGATGACCTCGGTGCCTTCGATCCTCTTCTTCTCGGCATCGAGGCGGCAGGTGATCTGGTAGGACGCCACCGGTGGCGGAAAGGGCTGGGCAGGGAGCCGGGTGGCCGCCGCCGCTCCGAGGAGCGCGAGGGCGAGGACCCGCACTTTTGCCGCGGACATTGCAGTGACTGTAGCATGTCGAAGATGGGGAAAAAGACCGCGCCGCCCGCGACTCGGGAGGCGCCCGCGCTCCGACGCGGGGTGCTTGCGGCCGCGCGCAAACGCATCGACGCGCTGCGCGAAGAGCTGCGCCGGCACGAGCGGCTCTACTACGTCGAGAGCCGTCCGGAGATCACCGACGCCGAGTTCGATCGGCTCATGCGCGAGCTCGTCGCGCTCGAGGCCGAGCAGCCGGAGCTCGCCAGCCCCGAGTCGCCCTCGCGCCGCGTCGGCGGCGAACCGGTCGAGGGCTTCGCGACGGTCGTGCACGCCGAGGTCATGCTCTCGCTCGAGAACGCCTACTCGTGGGAAGAGGCGCAGAGCTGGCTCGCGCGGGCGACGCGCCTGCTCGGGCGCGAGCCGCGCGGGTTCGTGGTGGAGCTCAAGATCGACGGGCTCTCCATCTCGCTGCGGTACGAAGGGGGCAGGCTCTTGCGCGGGGCCACGCGCGGCGACGGCACGCGCGGCGAGGACGTCACCGACAACGTCCGCACGATCCGTACGATCCCGCTCAGGGTCCCCGAAACGGCCGCGCTCGAGGTTCGTGGCGAGGTCTACTACTCGAAAAGGGCGTTCGAGCGGGTCAACGCCGCGCGAGAGGCGCAGGGGGAGCCGCTTTTCATGAATCCCCGAAACGCGGCGGCCGGCACGATGCGCCTGCTCGATTCGCGGATCACGGCCAAACGCCGGCTGGACGCCTGGCTGTACGCGGTCGTCGAAGCGTCACCGATGCCGGAGAGCCAGTCCACGGCGCTCGACCGGCTGAAATCGCTCGGGTTCCCGGTCAACCCGCACTGGGGGCGCTGCGAAACGTTCGACGAGGTCCGCGGGTTCGTCGAATCCTGGCGCGAAAAGCGCCGCGACCTCGCCTTCGAGACGGACGGCGTCGTCATCAAGGTCGACGACCGCAGGACTCAGGAAGAGCTCGGCGCGACGGCCAAGTCGCCCCGGTGGGCACTCGCCTACAAGTATCCGGCCGAGGAGGCGACGACGGTCGTGCGCGAGATCGGCGTCCAGGTCGGGCGCACGGGCACGCTCACGCCCGTGGCGCACTTCGACCCGGTGGTGCTCGCGGGCACGACGGTCAAGCGGGCCACGCTGCACAACTACGACGACCTCGCCCGCAAGGACGTGCGCGTTGGCGACACCGTCGTCATCGAGAAGGGCGGCGACGTCATCCCGAAGGTCGTGCGGGTGATCCTCGAGAAGCGGCGCAAAGGCGCGGCGGCGTTCCGGATGCCGGAGCGGTGCCCCGTCTGCGGCGATCCGGTGGTCAAGGAGGAGGACGAGGTCGCCACGCGCTGCGTGAATCCGGCCTGCCCGGCCGTGGTGCGCGAAGCCCTGCGGCACTTCTGCGGCCGGCGCGCGATGAACATCGAGGGGCTCGGCGACAAGCTCGTCGACCAGCTCGTGACGGCCGGGCTTCTCACCGACGTCGCCTCGATCTATGACCGGAAGGCCTCCGACCTCGTCGAGCTGGAACGCTGGGGAGAAAAGTCGGCGGCGAACCTCGTCGAGGAGATCGAGAAGAGCAAGGGCAACGACGCATCGCGACTCCTGTTCGCGCTCGGCATCCGCCACGTCGGCGAGAAGGCGGCGAAGACGCTCATCGGGTACTTCGGTTCGCTCGACGCGCTGGCCGCCGCGAGCGAGGAGGAGCTCCAGGCCGTCGAGGAGGTGGGCCCCAACACCGCGGCCTCCCTGCGCGCGTGGTTCTCGCATCCACGCCAGCGGGAGCTTCTCGAGAAGCTGCGCCGCCACGGCGTACGGCTCGAAGGGCAGATGCGGGCCCGGCCGGTACAGGGGGCGCTCACGGGAAAGACCGTCGTCATCACCGGGACGCTGTCCGGGATCACGCGCGAGGAGGCGGGAGAGCGGCTCGCGGCGGCGGGCGCGAAGATCGCAGGCTCGATTTCGAAGAAGACCGACTTCCTGGTCGTGGGAGAATCGGCGGGATCGAAGCTCGACAGGGCCAAGGCCCTGGGAGTTCCCGCGGTGAGCTGGGAAGAGATGTTAGAGAAGCTCGGGAAGGAGTGAGTCGGACATGCCCACCAAAGTCATCGTGTTCTGCCCGATGCTCGAGTACAAGAACAAGCCGGCGACGCTGATGACCATTTCGCCGCAGGGCTTCTACGAGTGCCGCGTGGACATGGCCGCTGGCAACCACACGGTCTACGTTCCGATCGCCGGCACGGCACTCATCTTCACGGACGCCAACGTCATCGGCGAGATTCCGGCGGACATAGAAAGATACGGGTAGGGCGCCCCTCACCCCGCCCCTCTCCCGCCGGGAGAGGGTGTTCAAGAACTCCCCTCTCCCCCCGGCGGGGGAGAGGGCAAGGGTGAGGGGGGCCGGCCGTTACGCCGCCTTCCCCTGCAGCCGCCCGTGGTGGCCCTTGAGCCGGATGGCGAGGATCACGAGCAGAACTCCCCAGGCGATGGCGAAGGAGCCGATCAGCCACATCACCGAGACCAACCCCTGCGGACGGCGCGGGCGCTACTTCTTTTTCGCGGCCTTGGAATTCTCTGATTTGCTCTTGTGCGCGAGATCCGCGCGGTGCGCGCGCTCGTAGGTCTGGATGTCCTTGAAGCGCCCCTTCGAGTCCCGGACGGCGTACAGCTTCTTTCCCGCGACGCTGCGGTGCGTGGTGCGAGTGGCCATGGATGCCTCCTTTCTTCGAGCGACGGGTCCCTGCACGAAGTCTATTCGAATCCTGGGAAGAGGGGGTCCAGCGCACGGACGTTGGGCACGCGGAGCACGCCCGCGGGCGCCGGGGCATCCCCGATCAGGACGGGAACGAGGCCCGCTCCGGCCGCCCCGACGACGTCGATCTCGTAGATGTCGCCCACGTAGGCGCACGCGGCGGGAGCGAGGCCCATGCGCCCGGTCGCGGCGTGGAAGATGAGGGGATCCGGCTTTTCCACGCCGATCTCCGCGGAGTCCACGACGAACTCGAGGAGCGAACCCAGGCCGGCCCTCTCGAGGAGGCCGCGTACCCGTCCGTCCGCGTTGGAGATCACGGCCACGCGGTAGCCGCGTTGGAGAAGCACCGCGAGGGTCTCGGGAGCTCCGTCGGCGCCGCGGGACCAGAGATTTGCCCGTGCGTGGTCGGCGGCGACGCGGCCCGCCGCGGCCCGGAGCTCCTTCGGCGTCGCGAATCCCAGGCTCACGAGCATCGTCTCCAGGTACAGGGGCAGCCGCTCCGCATCCGTCGAGGCGGGGTTGGCAAGAACGAACTTCCGCACCGCGTCGACGGCGGCAGATTCCGCCCGGCGAAAGAACGCCGCGTCGAAGGCGACCCCGGCCGCCCGGCAGACCCGTTCGCCATCGATGTGGATGAGAGTGCCGCCCGCGTCGAAGAGGACGGCGCGGATCTGTTTCAACTCGAGCCCGCTAGCGCGGCGCGCACGGTCGCCTCGAGCTCGTCGGCGATGGCCTTGACCTCGCCGGCCTCCGGGCCTTCGACGAGAATGCGCAAGAGCGGCTCGGTCCCCGAGTACCGCAGGAAGACGCGGCCCCTCGCGCGCAGGGTTTCCTCCGCCCGGCTGACCGCGCGCAGGATGGGCTCAGTTTCCTCGATGGGCGCCCTGCGGGCGACGCGCACGTTGCGCAGCGTCTGAGGCATCTTTTCGAGCGTGGCGAGCTCCGAGAGCTTGCGCCCGCTCGCCCGGACGATGGTCGAGAGAATCAGCGCCGTCAGGATCCCGTCACCCGCAGGGGAGAGGGGAGCGAGGAGCACGTGGCCGGAGGCCTCGCCCCCGAGCACGGCCCCGACCTCGTCCATCATGCGGGCGACGTTGCGGTCGCCGACGGCCGACCGGCGGAAGGCGATCCCCTCGCGGGTGAGGGCGGCCTCGAGCCCGAAGTTGGACATGACCGTCCCCACGACGCCGCCCGCCGTCAGGAGTCCCCGCTGCTTCCAGTCGCGGGCGATGATCCAGAGCACGTCGTCGCCGTCGAGGATGCGCCCCGTCTCGTCCGCGAAGATGGCCCGGTCCGCGTCGCCATCGAAGGCCACGCCGAGCGCCGCGCCGGACTCGCGGGTCGCGCGCGCCATCCCCTCGGGATGGAGCGCGCCGCACGCGAGGTTGATGTTGCGGCCGTCGGGCGCGTCGTGGATCGCCGTCACGCGCGCGCCCGCGCGATGGAAAGCCCGCGGGCCGATCTGGAACGCGGCGCCGTTTCCGAGGTCGAGCAGCACCGGGAAGCCGTCGAGGCTCTCCGGCAGGCTGGCCTTCAACCGCGAGACGTACGTCGCGACGAGGCCCGGGTCCGGATCGGGGGGCGCCGGCGTCGGGGCCGCGCCGGACGGCGGGCCCGCCTCCAGGAGTTTGCCCTCGAGGAATTCCTCCTCCTCGTCCGGCCACTTGCGTCCGTCGGGACCGAAGATTTTGATGCCGTTGTCCTCATACGGGTTGTGCGACGCGGAAATTGCGACCCCGGCGGCCGCGCCGAGCTCGAGGACGAGCTCCGCGACCCCGGGCGTCGTGATGATGCCGGCTGGCGCGACGTTGCACCCGCCCTCGGACAGGCCCGCGGCGATGTCCGCCACGATGCGCGGCGTGGACTCGCGCGTGTCCCCGCCGACCACGACGCGGGCGGGCCGGCCGCCGGACACGCGTTGACCGAGCTCGCGGCCGAGCAGTCGTACCGAAGCCGAGTCGAGTGGGAACTCGCCCGCCTTTGCCCTCAATCCGTCGGTGCCGAAGAGCTTCACGTCCTCCCCTTCCTTCCGTGGCCCGGCGTCGGCCGGGGCGTTGGCTCGAACGCGGGCGCCGGCCGGATCCGGACCCGCACCGTGACCACCTGTCCCTCGCGCACCCGCACCCCCGGCGCCTGGAGCCCGAGCGTCGTCGTTTCGGAAAACCCCGCGTCGCGCCCCTCGATCGAGACCGGCTCGGTCGGCAGGTTTGCGATGCGGGCGAGTGTCTTTGCGGGCCCGATGATACGGGCGCTCTTGGGTTCGGCGGTCACCTCGTCGAGGTGTGCCCCGGGCGCCGGCTGCCCGGTCACCTCGGCCACGATCGGGAGCGTCTTCTCGGCGACGGCGTCGAGGACGAACCGAATCTCGGCGGGCACGATCGCGATGACCTCGATTTCTTGCGGCACGTTGATGTCGCCGGGCGCGAGCGGGTAACGCTTCTCGCCGGGGACCGTGTCGGCGAGGTCGACGACCGCTTCGAGCTTTCCCGGCTCGAGCCCCCGCAGCGGGGTGAAGGCGCCCCGGATGCGCACGTCGATCGCGTCCGGCAGGGGCGAAACGATCATTGTGCCGGCCGGCACGTTCACGATGGAGAGCGGGATCCGGTAACTGCGCTCCGAGATGCGCTCGCGCCGCTGGCCCGACAGGACGAACCACGTCGCGCACGCGATCGCGAGCGCCAGCAGCTTGGTGCCGGAGTTGCGGAAGAAAATGCGCGACAGTTGCATGGCCTCGTTCTACTTGTACGCCGCGAACTCGCGGAACAGAAGGTCGCGCAGCGACTTGGCATCCAGGTCTTCCTCGAGCTCTCCGCCGCGCGCGAGTGAGATCGTGCCGCGCTCCTCGGAAACGAGGATGGCGAGGGCATCGGTCTCCTCCGTGATGCCGATCGCCGCGCGGTGGCGGGTGCCGAACCGCTTCGGCAGGCCCTCCTTGAGCGAGAGGGGGAGGAAGCTCGCGGCGGCCGCGATCCGGTCGCCCGAGACGATCACGGCCCCGTCGTGCAGCGGCGTCCCGGGCGCGAACAGCGTCACGAGCAGCTCGTAGGAAACGACCGAGTCGATTCGCGAGCCGTTCTCGATGTAGTTCTTCAGGCCCTCGCGACGCTCGAGCACGATGAGCGCGCCGACGCGCCGGGCCGACAGCGAGGTGACGGCCAGCACGATTTCCGACACGGTCTCTTCGGCGTGGTATCCGGAGAAGAGGGCAAAGAAGGGCGTGCGCCCGAACGCGGCGAGCGCGCGACGCAGGTCGTGCGAGAAGAGCACGATGATGGCGAAGGGCACGTAGAAGATGAGGGCCTTGAGCACGGTCGTGAGGGCAACGAGCTTCAAGAGGCTCGCGAGCACGTAGACGAAGAAGATCGCGAAGAGCCCCAGAACCATCTGGACGGCGCGCGTGCCGCGGATCAGGCGCAGCAGCGCGTACGTGATGATCGCGACGATGAGGATGTCGAGCGCGTCGCGCCACCCGAGGTTCAGGTGGGCGAGGGCGCCGAAGCGCGAAGCCAGCGAGTGGATCACCGGACGGCGGCTCCGGCGGGCGCGGGCGCGACGGCGCCGGCGATGGCCCTGGAGAGGCGCAGGAAGCGGACGGATTCGACGACGTCGTGCACCCGCAGGATCGCGGCTCCGCCGTCGGCGGCCGCGGCGAGCGCGGCGAGCGAGCCAGGCAGCCGGTCGGCCGCACCGGACTCTTCCGGGACCCCCGAGAAGCGCCGGACGAAGGCCTTGCGGGAGGCTCCGATCGCGATGGGCAGCGCGAGCGGGCGCAGGGCCGCGAGGTGCCGCAAGAGCAGGAGGTTTCCCTCCGGGCTCTTGCCGAAACCGAGGCCCGGGTCGATCGCGATCGCGTCAGGAGCCGCGCCTGCCGCGATCGCGCGGTCGGCCGCCTCGGCGAGGAAGGCGGCGATGTCGCCGAGCGGGTGGGCGTAGTCGAGGTCGTCCTGCATGGTGCGCGGATCGGTGCCCTTCATGTGCATGAGGATCGCGCCGGCCCGCGTCTCTGCGATCGCCGTGGCCATGGCCGGATCGAAGCGTCCCGCCGTGACGTCGTTGACGAGGTCCGCCCCGGCTTCGAGGGCCGCACGCGCAACGGCCGATTTACGCGTGTCGATCGAGATGGGCGACTGCGAGCGCGCCCGGATGCCGACGATGACGGCAACGACGCGGCCGATCTCCTCGTCCGCGGGAAGCTCCCGCGCCGCCCCGTAGGTCGAGGGACGCGTGGACTCGCCGCCGACGTCCACGATGGCGGCTCCCTCCTCGAACATGCGCAGCGCGGCGTCCACGGCGCGGTCGCGGTCGAAGTGGACGCCCCCGTCCGAGAAGGAATCCGGAGTGACGTTGACGACACCCATGACGACGGGCCCCGCGGAAAGGTCGAGGCTGCGGCCATGGGCCATTTTCAGCACCGTGGGCTTGCGCGCGGCCCGCTCGAATGCCGCCTCCGCGCGCGACCGGAGGCTTGCGGGAAGCGCCTTCAGGCTCTCCGCACGTTTTGCACGCGAGACAACGACCGGCCGCGAGCTCGAGCCCGCAAACCGCACGACGTCCACCGGGAAATCCGACGCGGCGAAGGTCGCCGGCCGGAATCCGTCCCAGGACGCGACTTCGCGAAGCGTCTTGGCGTCGGCGACGGGGATGACGAGGTCGGACTGGAGTGCCACGTCCGGAGTTTAACCCGCTGAAATTGCCGGAGGAGCCCGGCGAGAGGACGCCGCCGTCTACGCCGGTTCCGGCACCAGCGGTCCGATGGTCCCGTCCGCGATCTCCGGCATGGGGCCGGGCATGATCGGGGGCTTGGGCGGTCCCGTCTTTCGGAGTTTCGAGATGTCCATGCCCGACTCGTCGGCGATGATTTGCAGCACTTCGTCGCCGTCGAGCACTTCCTTCTCGAGCAGCGTGCGGGCGAGGCGGTGCATCGCCTTCTCGTTCTCTTCGATCAGGCGCGTCGCCCGGTCGTACGCGGCGGTGACGATGCGCTTGACCTCGGCGTCGATCTGGTTGGCGGTTTCTTCCGAGTAGTCCTGCGTGCGCCCGAGGTCCCGCCCGAGGAAGATCTCCTGCTCCGGGCGGCCGAAGGTCAGCGGCCCCATCTCGCTCATACCCCACTCGCAAACCATCTTGCGCGCGAGATCGGTGGCGCGCTCGATGTCGTTGCCCGCGCCCGTCGTCATGTGCCCGAGGAACTTCTCCTCGGCGATGCGTCCGCCCATCATCACCGTGATCGAGGCCTCGAGGTACTCCTTGGTGTGCGAGTACTTGTCCTCGGACGGCAGCTGCATGGTCAGGCCCAGGGCGCGCCCGCGCGGGATGATCGTGACCTTGTGCACAGGATCGGCGTCCGGGAGGATCGCCGCGACGAGGGCGTGCCCGCCCTCGTGGTACGCGGTGTTGCGCTTCTCCTCCTCGGTCATGATCATGGACTTGCGCTCGGGACCCATCATGACCTTGTCCTTGGCGTACTCGAAGTCGATCATCTCGAGCTTCTTCTTGTTGAAACGCGCGGCGTTCAAGGCCGCCTCGTTGACGAGGTTCGCCAGGTCCGCGCCGGAGAAGCCGGGCGTGCCCCGCGCGATGATCGAGAGGTCCACGTTCTCGGAGAGCGGCGTGATGCGCGTGTGCACCTTCAAGATCTGCTCGCGGCCGCGAAGGTCGGGGCGATCCACCACGACGCGCCGGTCGAAGCGGCCGGGGCGCAGCAGCGCCGGATCGAGGACGTCCGGACGGTTGGTCGCGGCGACGAGAATGACGCCTTCGTTCGTGTCGAAGCCGTCCATCTCGACGAGCAGGGCGTTCAACGTCTGCTCGCGCTCGTCGTGCCCGCCGCCGAGGCCCGCGCCGCGGTGCCGGCCGACGGCGTCGATCTCGTCGATGAAGATGATGCACGGTGCGTTCTTCTTGCCCTGCTCGAAGAGATCGCGCACGCGCGAGGCGCCGACGCCAACGAACATCTCGACGAAGTCCGAGCCCGAGATCGTGAAGAAGGGGACGTTCGCTTCGCCGGCGACGGCGCGCGCGAGCAGCGTCTTGCCCGTGCCGGGGGAGCCGATCAGCAGGACACCCTTGGGGATCTTGCCGCCGAGCTTCTGAAACTTCTGTGGGTCCTTCAGGAACTCGATGATCTCCTGCAGCTCGACCTTGGCCTCTTCGACGCCGGCGACGTCCTTGAACGTCGCCTTCTTCTGCGTCGGGGTCAGCAGCTTCGCCCGCGACTTGCCGAAGGACATGGCCTTGTTCCCGCCGGCCTGCATCTGCCGCATGATCACGAACCAGATCGCGACGAGCAGGATGAGCGGCCCGTACATGACGAGCACCGAGACGAAGGTGGAGTCCTTCAGGGGCATGATCTCGATCTCGACACCCTTGGCGCGCAAGTCCTTGACGAGGTCGGGGTAGCTCGGGGCGTAGGTCTTGAAGGTCGGCTCGCGCTTGGCGGCGGAGGGAGCGTACTGGCCGCTGATCTCTTCACCGCGGATTTTTACCTTCTGGACGTGACCCTGGCCGACCTGGTCGAGGAACTGCGAGAAGGTGACTTCCTCGACGGTCGTGGCCCCGGTCTTGAAAACGTTCCAGGCGAGGATGATCAGCACCAGGATGACCATCCAGAGAAGCAGGTTCTTGATCGTAGCGTTCAAAAGGGTACTCCTTACCGCGGGTGGAACCCCGGTCTCCCAGTCTAACGGACTCCGGCCGGGAATTATTGCTCCGAGACCACCTCATAGATGTCCGGCAAATGGGCGTGGAGGCCCTCGTGCTCCATGCCATAGCCGGCGAAGAGACCCGCCTCCTCGGCGGAAAAGAGGGAAAAATCGACCGTGACACCCGTGGTCCGGTCGATGGGCTTGTCGACGACGGCGCCGAGGTGCAGGGACGCGGCCCCGTCTCCGCGCAAGTGGTCCATGAGATAGGTCTCGATGACGCCGGTGTGGACGACGTCCTTGAGGAGCAGCACGTGCTTGTCCCGGACGGTGAATCCGCTCGCGAAGTCGATCTGGAGGACTTCGCGAGCGCCCTCGGCCCGCCGCACGTGCATGAACTCGCAGGAGAAAGGCCCGCGGAGCTTCCGCGCCAGGTCCGCCATGAAGAAGGCCGAGCCCTTGAGCAGCGACACGACGATGAGCGGGCGCTCCCGCAGGTCCCGGTCGATGGCGCCGGCGACGGCTTCCACGCGTTCGGCGATTTGTCGCGACTCATAGCGCCGCACGAGTTTCACGGACCGACCTCCCGATTCTTGTCCTCTGTCGAGATCCGACCGGGCGAATCGTACACCGGCCCGGGCCCGCGCAGCCGCACCGACAATTCTCCGCGCCGCCGCTCGAACCGGATGCGCCGGCCCGCCTCGAAGCGGAAGTCGGCGCTGCCGGAAAGCAGCGCGAGAAGCCGCTCGCGCTCGCGTCCGGTCATCGGCGGCTTTCCCGGGCGGGCAAACGGCGCGGCGAGACGGGAGAGGGCGAGCCGCTGCAGTTCCTCCGAGCAGCCCGCGAGGAGCGCCGCGTCGATGACGACGCCGTCCGGAGCGATTTTCGCCGCTGGGAGGATGCGCGTCTCGAACTCGGACTCGAGAAGCCGCCGCTCCCTGCCGAGGCGGGCGATCTCGAGGGCCATCGCCCGGAGCGAGTCCTCGCCGCCCGGGGAATCGCGCAGGCGGGCGAGCGTGCGGCGGACGCGGTTGCGCGCGAGGCGCAGGTCGCCGTTGGAGGAGTCGCGCCGAAACGAGACGCCGCGCTCGGCCAGGAACTGCAGGATCTGCTCGCGCGTCACGCAGAGGAGCGGCCGCACGACGCCGTCCGCCCGGCTCTCGCGCGGGCCCGCAAGCGCGGCGATGCCGCCCTGCCGCTCGCGCGCGAGCACGTGCGACTCGACCGCGTCCTCGTGCTGGTGCGCCGTGGCCACGATCTCGGCGCCCGCCTCCGCGGCCATCTCCGAAAGCGCCTGGTACCGCACGTGCCGCGCCCCGGCCTCGGGCGAGAGCCCGAGCTCACGCGCCGTGCGCCGGGCGTCGCAGCGGCGGGAGAAGAAGGGAAGCCCCAGCCGGCGGGCATGCTCGGCCACGAACGCCAGGTCCCGATCTCCCTCTCGCGGCCGCCACCCGTGGTGCACGTGGCCCACCGAAAGCCGCCAGCCAGTCTGTTTCGCCGCCTCGACCGCGCCGTAGAGCAGCGCCATCGAGTCCGCCCCGCCGGAGACGGCGAGCAGGACGGCGTTGCCACGAGGGATGAGCCCCTCGTCCGAGGCTCGCAGCAGCGCACTCGCGATCGCCTTCACGACTCAATGGTAGCGCCTTCCCGCCGGCTTGGGAGAGTCTCGAGGCGCTCTGAATGACCGATCGTGAGAGAAGAACCGAACAGGGGCCGTAGAGCAGCAGTCCGAAGATCTTGACGAGGAAGACGGCCATCTGTCCGCGGATGTTCGGGTCGTTCGGGCAAAAGTTACCGCCGCCGCAGCCCGCCGTGATTCCCTCGGCCGCGAGCTGCTCGACCCAGGCCGCGAAGGTCGAGGGGCAGGGAACGTCGCCGAAGATTCCCGTGCAGCCTGGCGGCGTGTACGCCGAGCCGTGCTCCGATTTCAGGAGGAACACGGCCATCTGGGCGCGAGTCACGGGATTGCCGGGGCAGTAGTTTCCGTTGCCGCAGCCTCCCGTGATCTGGAAGCCGGCCAGCTCCTCGATCCAGTCGGCAGCGAAGTCTCCGATGTGCACGTCGCCGAAGACCAGGCCCGTGGCCGGGGGAGGGATGTGGTTCGCGCCGAGCTTGCCCTTCAACAGGAAGACCGCCATCTGGGCCCGCGTCACCGTGCCGCTCGGGCAGTAGTTACCGGCGCCGCAGCCACCGGTGATGCCGCTGTGAAGGAGGCTTTCGATGAAGCTGTAGAAAGGATGCGTCGTCGGCACGTCGGGGAAGCTGCTGCCGATGTGCAGCGTCCAGCTCCGGATGATGGCATTCGAGCTCAGGGTTTCCGTAAACGCTGCGTCCCAGTGTTGGGCGGGACGGGCGCCGGAGACGGTCATCCGGTAGCAGTCGCCGGTCGCGCCGTTGCAGTCCACGGTCGCGCCGCCGTTGACGGTGGCGTAGTCTGCCGAGCTGTCGTCGATCGTATAGGTCGGTCCCGCCGGACCGGTGAGGTTGGAGGCGGTTCCCGTGAAGCTCTGCGAGCCGACGAGGGTGTTCTTCCAGGCCGGAGCGACCTCGACGGTCTCGCCCGGCTCGAGCACGCCGTTGACGTTGGAGCTCGTACCGGCGACGGCGTGGGCGTCGACCGCCATCGGCTGCGGAGTCAACGGGCCCATCGTGATGCGGCCGATCCGGTTCCCGTCCTGCTCGGTGAACCAGAGGTTACCGTCCGGGCCGGCGGTGACGGCGATTGGCACGCTCGCGGCCGTGGGGATCGGGAACTCGGTGACGACGCCAGCCGTCGTGATGCGGCCGATCTGGTTGACGCCCGCGGGAAACTCCGCGAACCAGAGGTTGCCGTCCGGACCGGCCCCGATGCCGAGAGGCTTGCTGTTGGCCGTCGGGATGGGGTACTCGGTGACGAAACCCGTCGGGTCGATCCGTCCGATCTGGTTGGCGTCGGTCTCGGTGAACCAGATGTTGCCATCCGGGCCGGCCGCGATGCCCTGGGGATGGGCCCCGGCCGTGAGAACCGGGTATTCCGTGATCATGCCGGCTGTGGTGATGCGGCCGATCTGGTTGGCCGTGAATTCGGTAAACCAGAGGTTGCCGTCGGGGCCACTCGTGATCTGGCCGGGGACGCCGGGCGTGGGGACCGGAAACTCCGTGACGACTCCGGCCATCGTGATCTGTCCGATCTTATTGACGCCGCCTTCGACGAACCACAGATTCCCATCCGGGCCAGCCGCAATGCCGATGAGTCCGCTGTTGGCCGTGAGGACCGGGAACTCGTCGATGACGCCGGCCGTCGTGATCCGGCCGATCTTGTTGCCCGTGGCTTCCGGAAACCACAGGTTGCCGTCCGCGCCGGCCTCGATGTTTTGAGGGTTGCTGGCCGTGGGGAGGGGAAATTCGATGACGGCGCCGGCCGGCGTGATCCGTCCGATCTTGCTGGCAGTGTATTCGGT